>CAZIYU010000046.1:0-4992 GCA_964543595.1 uncultured Candidatus Saccharibacteria bacterium
GTTAATTCATCAGTCATAATCGTGAGTCTAGCACTATTTTCTCAAAAGAAAAACCGCCCCACACAAGTGCAAGGCGGAATTCCTTGCTCGTGAGAGCGGTTACGTTAGGTCATACTTCGACAGCGAGGATAGATGCAGTACATGGTTTTGGCAAACCACTTCTCCGCCTTTCTCTCGACATCGTCGACATCTCGAGAGAACAGAATGGCGAGAAAGAAGATTGGCCACGATACCAGTATGCAGACGAGAGTGTCATACCATCTCCATTTCATCTCCCCACCTCCTCCCGTTGCATTCCCGGATACGGATCGTTTTTCAGATCCACTTTCACCACTCTTGGACTTGCCAAGATGAATGAAGATCGCTGACCATTGAGCTTTTCATACGGATCAGATCCGCTCTGCTCAATCCTGATCAGATCAACCTCTTCACCTCCTTTGACTTCACCGAAGTACAAGGCCGAGAAGATAACCATCCGCTCGTTCTTGCCACTTCCAGTCGCAACCTTCACCTCGTGAAGTCCCGGCGCCAGTTCCTTACCGACCGACAACACCGAGTAGGTGTTGTTAATCGAGTGAGCTGTCATCGTGGACTGCGAGATGAATTGCTCCTGAATCGGGGTAAGATTTGACCTCGCTTCCTTCGGTGCGTAGTAGTTGTACCGCTTAATCGTACTCGGTGCCATAAAGGCCATAAGTACAAAGATGCAGTACAGAACACAGAGCCACCCGACATACCGGCCGTCGCTTTTGTTGGTGGCGGCTTTTATCTTTGCCAGAAAAAGCAACACCATCATACCGACCATCGCCAGAGTAATCGGGAACCCCAATGTGATCCCCAGATTCAGCATCCAAAAGATTGCGATAACCAGACCACAGGTCAAGAGACCGAGCCAACCCTTTTCGAACTTATCCATAGCATTCCTCCTTTCAAGGAACCTTTGTTTTGGGCGTTTTGCCCGTTTTTGAAACTCTGGCGGTATTATATCAAATAGCTTGGCTTTGTCAAGCTCGGGAAAAAAGAGTATTTTTCCGAGCTTCAATATTTTGGTTCCACCCAAAATTTATGTTTTTTATTCTGACTAGCCACCAATTCCTCTAACTTACTCCAGTCCTGTTTTTCGTTTCCCTCATCAAACATTTTGTTTATTTTCTGACCATCTATTCCGGCATATAAACCAGCTAAAACATACCTCACTCCCTGATTATCACTTGGGTTTAGTTTGAGTAATAATTTATAAAGTTCAATCCCTTTTTCCTCTTCTTTATTATCAATATATAAATCGGCTTGATATTGTATTGCTCTTAAATAGGCTCGGTTTTCCAAAATACCCCAAGGCATCTCTTTTGGCCATTTTGGAAATTCTTTCTTAGTTTTCTCAAAAGCCATTTGGATATATCTATTAGCTTCTTTACTCTGACCAGACTGACCATATAAATGTGTAAAACCGATATAAGTTTGAACATAATCTAAATCTAAACCCAAGGCTTGTCTTAAAAGTTTTTCTGCCTCCTTTAAATTACTCATATTTATCTGCTCCATGGCGTCATAATAAAGGTTATTTTTATTCGGCACTCTCATGGCCATATTAAAATCTTTCCAATCATTATTCTGTTTGTTTGTTTTCATATAATTTTATATCAAAAATATACTAGCATTTCTTAAAAATAAAACAAATGTTGGATAAAAGAAAAACCGCCCGACACAGAGTAGGGCGGTTCCCTTGCTCTGTGCGGGCGGTTGTTAGTGCTTCTTCACTGCACCGTAGAGGATTGCAAGACCATTGGTGATTGTCCCACCGACGAGAAAACCAGACAGAATCACGTTACCGTGGTTCAGAATGTTTACTGTCGCCAGAAATCCAATAAATCCCACCAGAATAAACATAAGATAACAGTCTTTCATCTTAACTCCTTCTTGTTATGGTTTACGACAACGAACATTTACCACTACCAGTAGTATAGCACCTTTCATCTTTTTTGTCAAGCCTAATTATTCCCCACAAGTATTACACAGGTTAATCACTTTTTTGAATTTGATTAATATATTTTCATCACTTATAATTCTATCAGAGCTAAATTAGTACATTCAAATTCGGAACGTTCAGATTGTTTAAGGTCTGAATAATAATAAGTCAAAACATTCAAGAATAGGCGATATAAGTGGCAGGTCTTTTTTATTTTTAAAAAATAAAAAACCTACACTTAATGTTAGAAACCCAAGACGATTTGCGGTTGCAAGTCGTTAATTATTTCTCTAAAAAATATGGTGTAAACCTCAGTGAAGCTGAGGCGGATTTGTGTTTGGAAAATTTAGCAGATCTATTTTTGGCATTCGCAGATACGGAAGAAAAAATCGCTTCGGCTGGGCTTCTTATGAAGCCAGACGAAGCGATTTTCGCGGGCAAAATTTCACCCCCAATAAAGCCATGAAAATAACTTCAAATTTAAGTTACATAGTAGTATTCCGCCAATATTTCCTTGAGTGGAAAAAGGTTTTATCTGATCAAGAGGTTATTTTTCTTGAGTATTACGCCATGACTTCAATTTGGGATGTGCGATACGAGTCTTTTGGTATATCTGATAAGTTAAATAAAGAAATCGCTCTTGATTTAAACTGTTCAACCGGTAAGGTGAGCGAAGTAACAAATAGTCTAATACAAAAGGGCTATCTAAAAAGAGTCGGACGGAGTAAATGGGGCGTAGCAAATTACGCTCTTCAGTTTAGACCGCCACCAAAGAAAATAAAGCAAACTTTTACCAAGAAACCCGAACAAATCGTTCAGAAAAGTGAAGAAGTTATTCGGAAAACTGAAAAAGATGTTCGACAGGGTGAAATAATCCTTCAGAAAAATGAACCAAATAATCTTTTCCCATCTTTACAGAAAATCCGAGATGAGCTTAAAACAGGCTATTATATACGAAAAGACGACAAAAAACCGGACGAAAATTCAGGCCTAAACAATCTTAAATAACATTAAATAATCTTAAAGGAAATATTGCATAATTCAAAATAAAGAATACTATAAAAATTAAGCCATGAAATACGTAATTTACTGTAGAAAATCCACCGATAGCGAAGACCGACAGGTAATGTCTTTAGACTCTCAAGAAAGAGAACTTTTAAATATTGCAGAAAAACACAACTTAAAAGTGATCAAAACTTTTCGAGAGAGTATGTCGGCTAAAGCTGAAGGGAGACCGATTTTCAATGAAGTGATGAAAATGATCAAAACTGGTAAAGCTGACGCTATTTTATGTTGGAAGTTAGATAGGCTTGCCCGAAATTTTATTGATGGTGGTTTGATTATTGATTCTCTTCAGAAAGGTATTATAAAAGAAATCAGAACCTATGAATCAACACACTTACCAGATGAAACGGTTTTTCTTTTAGCCATGCAATTTGGTATGGCTAATCAATACAGCCGAGATTTAAGCACCAATGTGAAACGTGGTAATCGTGAAAAGTTGGCTCGTGGTGGCTGGCCTCATCACGCCCCATTCGGTTATCTCAACAAAAATAAGGATGTCGTTGTTAATCCTGTCGCTTCTGAATATGTAATTAGAGCTTTCAATCTATACTCTCAAGGCACTTATGGCTTCAAAGAACTTTCAGACAAATTATACCAAGAGGGTCTGAGGACACATTCCGGTAAGAAACTTTTTCCTAGTCGTCTTCAGCACCTTATCAATAATCCTTTTTATGTTGGTGTTATGGCTAAGGAAGGAAAATACTATCAAGGCAAGCACGAACCTTTAATTTCAAGAGAGCTATTTGAAATGGCGACCAAAGTCTCCAATGACCGCTCTCGACCAAGAGCTAAGACCTTATTTTTTCCGTTGCGTGGCTTTTTGAAATGTGAAAATTGTGGTTGTGCCTTAACGGCTTGTATTAAAAAGGGTTATCACTATTACTACTGCACTAATGGCAAAGGTATTTGTAATGAACACAAAAGTTATTTCCGAGAGGAGGTGTTATGCCTTGAAATCGCCAAAATTTTTGATCAATTAAGGTTTGATGAGGAATTAATCGAGATTATGTACAAGAAATCCAAGGAAAGGCTGAGTAAAAGTGCCGATTATCTTAAAAGTAATCTGACCAACCTCACTTCACAGTTAAATTCGTTTGAAACGAGAGAAAACAGGCTCCTAGACACTTTTTTATCGGAACAAGTATCAAAGGAGCTTTACGACAAAAAAGTGTTAGAAATCCAAAATCAGAAAGTTGTTATTCAAAAACAAATTGAACAGTTAAAAACCAAGCAACCAAATTTTACTTTGGAACGGATCAAAGAAGTGTTTTTGCGGGGCAACAGAGCCACCGCAGAGTTTTTGGCCGGAGATGATGTAAAAAGGCATGATGTAGTTTCTAGCTTACTTTGGAACGTTTCACTCAAAGAGAAAAAAGTGGCTAAGGTTAGCCTTAAAAAGTATTACCAGATCATGTTTGATACCCCTAAAAAAGACGATTTTTTAACTTTGTCGGGGCGCCGGGATTTGAACCCGAACTGCATGCTCCCAAAGCATGTATGCTACCGTTACACCACGCCCCGAAATATAAAATAAAGAATATTTTGTACTCGGACTGTCCGCCTCAGGCGGATATGCTACCGTTACACCATACTCAAATATTTATTTGTTAACTAAACATCTTCTTGATCCACTCTCTACCCTGCCCCCCCTTCAGTTCTTTTTCTCTCCTCATTGATTCTGCCCTCGTCTCAAAAATTTCTTTATGGACTATACTTAAAGGAATTTTTGATTTTGTTGACCTAACCAGTCCAGAATTATGTCGTTTTAACCTGTCTTCTATATTATTCGTTTGACCCACATATGTCCAGTCAAATTCATTTTTTAGAATGTATACATAATACATAACGTTCTCGAACTGTCCGCCTCAGG
The DNA here is from genome assembly GCA_964543595.1 of uncultured Candidatus Saccharibacteria bacterium. Classification (GTDB taxonomy): domain Bacteria; phylum Patescibacteriota; class Minisyncoccia; order Phycocordibacterales; family GWA1-40-21; genus CAIJXO01. Next base: position 4,902 of record CAZIYU010000046.1, read on the forward strand.
CGGATATGCTACCGTTACATTTACCCGTCCAAAGTTTCTGAACGTCGGCGGGCCACGCCCCGATATATTTACCAACCCAAAGATATTAGCA
>CAZIYU010000047.1:0-4766 GCA_964543595.1 uncultured Candidatus Saccharibacteria bacterium
CATTATTTTCATCCATATATTTTTTATAAATTAATAAAATTAATAATAGCTTTTACGCTCCAGTAATTATACCATAGACTGGGTTGACAACAATAGAGGATTTGCTATACTCATTGGGTAAGGTTTCAGTTCGCCCAAAAGCGAACTTAATTTTTTATCAAATTAATCAATAAACATATGGTAGATTTAAAAGTCTTAAACGCCGTTTTAGAACAATTAGAACAGGAAAGAGGAGTACCCAAAGAAAAAATGTTGGAAGCTATTGGTATGTCTTTAGCTACCGCCTATAAAAAGGAGTATGGCAAGCGAGGCCAGATTATTAGAGCTAAATTTGACTTAAATACCGGCAAGACAGAATTTGAGCAGGTTAAGGTAGTGGTTAAAAAAGATGAAGTAATAATGCGTGAAGAAGGCGATGAAATAGAGCCTAAAAAATCAGCCTATCATTCCGATCATGCCACTAAAGCCAGTGAGGTAGAGGAAATGGAGGGTGAATTGGTTTATTTCAACCCGGAACATCATATTTTACTAGAAGACGCCAAGAAAATTAAAAAAGGGGTAGAAGTTGGTGAAGAAATTGTCTTTCCATTGGAAACTAAAGATGATTTCAGCCGAATCGCTGCTCAAACCGCCAAGCAAGTCATTATTCAAAAACTCCGCGAAGCTGAAAAAGTGTCCGTGCTTGGTGAATACGGCAAGAAAGAAGGTGAAATCGTCACTGGTTCTGTCCAAAGAATGGAGCGCGGTAATATCTTCATTGATATGGGCCGGGCTACCGCTATTTTACCCTATGAAGAGCAGATTCCAGGTGAAAAATACAAACAAGGCGAAAGAGTCCGCGCTTATTTATATAAAGTAGAAGAAACTCCCAAGGGAATTTTCCTAAAATTATCCCGTTCCCATCCAAAATTCCTAGAAGAATTATTTAAAATTGAAGCACCGGAAGTATTAAATGGCACCGTAGTAATGAAAGCTATCGCTCGCGAGGCCGGTTCCCGTTCCAAAGTCGCCGTTCAGTCTATGGATGATCATATTGATCCTGTTGGTTCCCTCGTCGGTCAGCGTGGCGTGCGCGTGGCCACTGTGATGAGCGAATTGGGTGGAGAAAAGATTGATATTATTGAATGGTCTGATGAACAAAAGAGATTCATTGAAGATGCCCTATCGCCAGCTAAAGTCTTAGGTATTGAGACCGATGATGAAGAGAAGAAAGCGGTCGTGGAAGTATCTCCAGACCAACAATCGTTGGCCATCGGTAAAGGTGGTCAGAATGTCCGCCTCGCCGCCAAACTTACCGGTTGGAAAATAGATATTCACTCGGCCGATGTTCCTGTGGAAAAAGTAGAAGCTATTCCTGAGGAGTAAACCACCCCTGCCCCCTCCTAAGAAAGGAGAAGAAAGAAAATTAAACAGAATAAGAATATAGTGCTAAAGGAGACTTACGGAAGGCGACGACCTTCAGATGATTCATATCTCTCATTATACACCCTATAGTAGATTTTGCCATAGAAAAACCAAAAACCACCCCTTTTACCAACGGCTCAACGGTAATTACCGTTGAGCCGTTCCCTCAAATACACCATGGTGTACTTCATATTTAAATTCCATAACACGCCAATCGACTGTCGTGTTCAAAAACTACTTTTGGTAATATTTTCATCATTATATTTATTTAATTTTTCTAACTATCTAAATCAAAATAGGTTTAATTACCCTTCTTTCCAAGGCTACTTCCCTAATAAAAAATTATCGGCATTATCATTAGTGATAATTTCAAAAGAACTATCTTGATAAGTTTCTAAGAATTGCTTAGGTGCTTTTATTTTATTATCCTTCCATTTAAATTCATAACCAAAGATTTTTCCACTGTATTCCTCAATATAATCAACTTCTTTTCCAGACAAACTTCGCCAAAAATAAAGATTTCTAAATTGAACACCATATTCAAGAGCCTTTTTTCTTTCAACTATACAAAAATTTTCCCACAAAGCGCCAATATCATTTCTGGCTGAAATGGGATTAAAATTATTTATTAAACTGTTTCTAATACCTAAATCATAAAAATATATTTTATTCTTTTTACCAATCTCATTCCTAGGGTTCCTAGATAGTGGAGTTAATCTAAAGATAACATAAGCCTTCTCAAGTAAATCTATATACCGGTCTACCGTAGCTTTGCTACACTCTAACTTAACAGATAATTCATTTATTGAGACTTCATTCCCAACCTGAAAAGCAAGAAGTTGAAGTAAATTTATTAATAATTTTGGCTTTCTTAGGCTCTCAAATTCCAATACATCCTTATACAAATAATTTGACGATATGTTTTTAAGGAAAGAATCAGCTTCTTTCCACTCATTTTTAATAATTTCCGGATAAGAACCATAAATCAACATCGTATCCACTTGTCCCCGAGATTTTGAAAATGATAACTGTTCAACCATTTCTCCATAAGATATTGGGTAAAGTAAAAATTCCATTGAACGTCCAGTCAGTGGTTCATTAACCTTATTAGCTAAATCAAAACTAGAAGATCCGGTGGCAATTATTTGTAACTCGGGATAAGTATCAATTAAAAGTTTTAAAATAATTCCAATATTTTTAATTTTCTGAGCTTCATCTAAAATAAAAAAATTCCCTTCCCCCAAAAATAATCTCAACTTTATCGGATCTTCAATTTCTAAAGCTTTTTGTGTTATTATATCTTCACAATTAATATAACTTCTATCATTACCATACTTTTTATTCAGCTCCTTTACTAAAGTTGTCTTGCCAACCTGCCTAGCTCCGTGCAAAATAATAACTTTTCCTTTAAATAACCAATGCTCTATATTCTTTTGAATAAATCGATTAATAATCATGTTTTTATAGTCATAATGACCAAATTAATACTAATATAGTCATTATAGTATCCAAAAAGGTCTTTTTTTGCAAGTTAAGTTATCCACATGTTCAAATTATTCACAATTGTGAATATCTAAATCCATCCCCAAATAGCTTTAACGGCGACAATTATAATTTGCATAAAAACGGCCCAGCCCACACAACTGAGAATGGTGCTACAGACAAAAATGGTGTAATCCCGTCTATCAAGCTTTTTCAGACTGCCGTGACGTAAGAAAATTGTGGTAATAAAAGAATCTTGCCAGATAGAGAGAGTAACAAAAGCAAAAATATCATTTTTATTTAACAGCCAAATCATAAACTGAAGAATCTTGGCGGGAATATATAAACTGAATCTTTTAATTAAATTTTTATGATTACTAATTTCATGCACCCAAAGGTGGCCTTTAGCCTTCAAGGATTCTACTTCATTCACCCCAAACCAATCCACCTTTTTTCGCTGATACCAAAGTAAAATTAAAAAATTATTTGTTAATGCCACCAAAATCAAAAGCAAAACTCCCAAAAAACCGTACAATGACTGAAGTATCGGCCATAAAACAAAATCTAAAGAAAAATTCCAAGCTTCATATAGTCCCCAGCCAGACATCACCTGCACCGAGCGCTTCAAATTTCCAGATACCACAAAAATAATCAGGCCCACAACTATTATTCCCCCCCACTATCCATAAAATATCTGTTACCATTGCCAACGATTATAACATAATCTATGTATACTTTATAAGAACCGAACAGTATCGGATAAAATGGTGCCGTTATTTAAGTCGGATAATATTTGAGGTGGCACTACTTCCTTATTTTCACCCAGACCGACCCAACATATTTCTGCTAATTCATATTTATGAGTCCCATTTAAATTTTCAAGCTCTAAATAATCGGCGGAATTAATAATTTCAAAAAAGAATTCTATGGATTGCACAAAATCCGCATTCACAAAATTATGGATATAAAGCAGTCGGCCAATCTGCGGGTCAACACCCAATTCTTCAATCATTTCTCTTTTAATACAATCCAAAACCTTTTCTCCCCATTCCAAATGCCCACCTGGTAAAGGATAAAGTTCACTATCCGGCCAATGGCGAACCACCAAAAGTTTGCCTTCATGAATAATTATCCCCCGACAGCGCACCACAATTTTTTTATTTTCTTCAGTCATTGGCAATAGTATAACACAACCGCCTCGTCATCAGAATGCCACTCCGCCTTAACTAAGGCGGAGATTGATTGATTCCATAAAATGGAAGCTACCGTTGAATAAAACCACCAGCCTGGAGTTCCCAGAGATCCTTATACAGCCCACTATCTTTATTAGCTAATTCGGCATGGGTGCCTTCCTCAATTATCTGCCCATCTTTCATCGCAATAATGCGATCCATTTTTCGAATAGTGGACAAACGGTGAGCAATAACAATAGTCGTACAATTCTTCATCAAATTATCCAGAGCCTCCTGAATTAATTTTTCCGAATGAGAATCCAAACTAGAAGTAGCTTCATCTAAAATTAAAATCGGCGCTTTTTTCAAAATTGCTCTAGCAATAGCTACCCGCTGGCGCTCCCCACCAGATAATTTAATTCCTCTTTCCCCGACAAAAGTGTCATATTTCAACGGTAAAGTTTCAATAAATTCCGCACAATGAGCCAAACACGCCGCCTCTTTTACCTCTTTATCTGTGGCCTCACGCCTGCCATAACGAATATTTTCCATCAAAGTACGATGAAATAAAACTGGATCCTGTGGCACTAAACTAATATTCTGCCTTAAACTATCTTGGGTGACTAAATGAATATCTTGTCCATCAATTTCTATTTTTCCTTTAGTTAATTCATACATCCGCATTAATAAACGAACAAAAGTGGTTTT
>CAZIYU010000048.1:0-4737 GCA_964543595.1 uncultured Candidatus Saccharibacteria bacterium
CATAACCGGTATCTTCTAACTCTTTTATTAGACCAGTAAAAAAATCATTACTCTTTATCTTTCTTAAAATATCTGTTGGTATCATTACTGGGTAACTAAGGTTTGGTTGACCTAATAAATTCAATGCCAGCTCATCAAGATAACTATCATCACTAAACGGTAAAAGTGCTTTTTCTATATTCGGCCACACCTCTTCGTTACTCGTATTCTCCTTTAAATAACTTGCTAAAATACCAGGGATAATAATAACTGGGGTTTTTGTGTTAATGACCGGCAGAGACGGGTCCACGGTGAGCCAGGGGGTGAAATCGACATTATCAGATACTCCATTCCACTCTACTATATCCTCTACCCAATCTCGGTCATCATCATAAGGACCACGAGCGTCGCCCCACCAATTATTTTCGGCATCAATCATCACGCCACTATCATTATAAATTCCCAGACCTTTGTTATTTATAATTGAATTATTTTCCACAAAAATATTTCCAGCACTATGATGTATGCCCCTGGTTTTACTATCACTAATAATAGAATTCGTCAGATTTAAAGTTCCACCATTATTATAAATATTTGATTGCCAAGCGTAATATTCACTAGTATTAGCATAGGCCAGCTTGATAAAGAAACCTTTAAGAGTATTCAATACCTGGGTAGGAGGCGCATCATAACCACCATAACGAAAAACCGCGTGATCTAAATTAACCACTCCGCCATCATGGATAATCATCCCAATCCAATTTCCCGGTGTGGGACTGGACCGTGAACCATTACCGTTCGTATCGCCAGCCACGGTATCATCTTTGTAAGAAGTAAAATAAATCGGATCATCCGCGGTTCCTTGAGCATTTAAAGTACCGGAAACAGAAATAGCATCCTTCTGGGACCATTTACCTAATTTAATTATCACACCCGGTTCCAAAGTCAAAGTCACGCCGGCATTAATACCAAGCTCACTCACCACATAGGGACTCTCGGCCTTGGTCCAAGTCGTATCCGTATCCAGATAAGCGCGATAAACAATAGTGTCGGCCATGGCCGAAATCGGGAGAAAATAAAAAGCGCTGGCGAATAAAATTATTAATAAAAAAAGAGATCCCAAAAATTTATTTTTTTTCATCTATAACCCATCTTAGCAGATGCCCTACATATCACCTAATTTCCCTCCCTAAAACTGTGGATAACTACAAAGGCTTCGCCTTTGAAGGCGAAGCCTTTGTAGTTCCCTATTACAAATCTAATTTATTAGGGTCAAATCTCAACCAATCAAGAAGATCATTTTTAAAATCAACTTGATCTTTAAAATATTCTGGGAATTCTTTTTTATTTAAAATAATACCTTGATATCTATCCTCTCCAATGTAATCGAGTAGACTTGAGTATTCAAATCTTTCTAAATATTTTTTTGATTTTATCATATCTTTTATCCCCTTTTCTTTCCAATCTGATTGAATTAATTTTATTGGATTTAAGTGTATATATGAAAATAGGTATTTTAGATAATTATCAGAATCAGCATGTTGTGCTTTAAAAACTCCCTGCCAAAGGGCCCCTGTTCTATCATTCTTTCCATTAAAATACATGGTGTAAGCAGTCATTAACCTATGCATAAATTTAGAAATCCCTCCCTCAACGCGCTCTCTTAACAATAAATGAAAATGATTAGGCATCAGACAATAAGCACCAATATCTACTAGTGTTTCTCCCTGATTAATTTTAGAGAGACCTTGGTAATCGGGACCCAAAATTCTCGCCTCTCTCATGTTTATGGGGCTATCACTATTTGATAAATATAATAAAATAATAAATCTATAATAATCAGCGCGATCTAAAAATACTTTACGTTTTTCTGTTCCACGATTATAAATATGATAAAATTCTTCAGTCGCAAAATTTATATTTCTCATAATAAATTAATACTAACATAGCAGAACAGAACCACAAAGGCCTAGCCTTCAAAGGCGAAGCCTTTGTAGTTCTCTGGAGAGTTATTCGAGGAGAGTGAAATCGGAGCCGTCGGGGCGGAGGTGGGGTAAAGGGTCAACATTGTCATAGATATCAGAATCACTACCCGGCTCGGGAAATTGGCCTGGTGAATCATTGGATGGGATATTAGTCGATTGGGAGATTTTGTTGGAGATTCGGAGGTATAGGATAAAAATAATTGAGAAAATAATTAGACCGGTAATTGTGAGTAGGTATTTGTCCATCCCATTTAGTGTATTTACCTAAAATGCTGGAGCATTCTGGTGAAATACGCTTATTTTAGTACATAATGTACCCCCTGGCCGGTACTCCCAATTTGCTCAATCAGACCTTCTTCTTCTAATCCATCTAAATATCTTCTAGCCGTATTTCCTTTTACATCAAGTAATTTCTCAATATCGGCGCAAGTAACACCCTCTTTAATATCCACCACACTACAGGCACCGAGGTCTTTTTCATGCTGAGCATCATCGGCCATAAAATCTAAAATCTTTTTCTTTCTTTCGTCTGTTCGTTCCTTCACTGCTTCTTTGGCTTCTAAACGCATATCGTCCAATTCAGCTGGCGATTTTTGGATTAGTGTTTTTGTCGTCCGGCCTTTAATAAAAAAACCGATGGCCACGCGTACAATAAGAAATAATATATTTTGCATATTAGGCATTTTAACACAGCCGAGTTTAAACCACTAGCACGGCAAGGTAATCCCTTGCCGTGCTAGTGGAGCAAGAGCTAGAGTCCAGAGGTAGATTTTAATAGCTGTCTTAAATAGTTTTTCTTTCTAAGATTTCAAATCCTTCGGTAATGGCATCACAAACGAAACCCTCCAACTGACTAAAGTCTTCCTTTAATTGCGATTTATTAAGATAAGAATAATATAGCTGTTTATTTTCTTTATGAATAACCGCCGGAGCAATATTGCCCTTTAATAACATAGCAGTCATCAATAGCCTGCCGGTACGTCCGTTACCATCAGGAAAAGGGTGAATTTGTTCAAACTGACTATGAATAACAGAAATCTGTTTGATCAAATCAGTATTTTTTCTTTTTATATTCACAAAAAGTTTTTTCATCAAATCTGGGACTTTTATATAATTTGCAGTAGGTACATTAGAACCAGTAATTCTCACACTGTGACGACGATATGACCCCGCATCAGAATAAATACCGTTCATTAAAATACTGTGAAGTTTTAATATAAGCTTCTCATCTATCCTCCCCTTTTTTACTAAATAGCTAAAAAGATAATCGACAGCAGTTTGATGATTTTTTGCCTCAATTTGTTCAATCAATGTTTTATTTGATAAAGCCACATTATCAAAAATAATGGCCGCGGTATCTGCCTCAGATAAGGTGCTACCCTCTATACCATTTGAGTGGTAAGTCAATTTCAAAACAAATTCATTATAAATATCTTTGTTTTTGATAATCTCTTCAACTAAATTTTTATGTTGTTTAGATAAAGAAAGAATAATCTGTTTCTTTGAAGTCAAAATATCTTCAGGAATAGTTTTCTGACCGGTAACATCCAAATACAGCTCATCAATCAAATTTAAAACCTTAGCCCTAGGTTTTGATTTTCCTGTCCACCAATTACTAAAGGCTACAAAAGACACCCCAAAACGCTCAGCAAGCTTTGTTTGGGTGAGACTGGTTACCTTTTGAATTATTTGTAATTTTTCTTGTATTGTCATAATATACTAAGTTTAGCAAACTTTATAAAGTTTGTCAAAAAAAGAATATTTTATAAAGTTTCAAGATATAGCAAATGATCGCTTCACTAGCCATTTAGTGGTCGTCCCTTTAATAAAAAAACCGATGGCCACGCCTACAATAAGAAATAATATATTTTGCATGATCAGTAAATAATAGCATAATTAATTTTAAACTACTAAAAACTGTGCGCAACCCTAGCCGTCAACGTGCCACGTTGACGGCTAGGCTATTTTTTAAGCCCTACCCTCACTTATTAAGCCCGGCCAGGTCCGAACCTGGCCGGGCCACTGTGGTAAATTTGGGCGAAAAATGATATTCTAGACAGATAAATTTATGGAGAAAATCAAGAATTTTCTATTTAGAAATAGTGGTGTCCGCCAGACAATTGTAAAAAATGTTATCTGGCTAACTTCTGGTGTCACCATAAGCCGTGTCATTAGAAGTTTAATGATTATTTACGCAGCTAGAATCTTGGGTACAACTCATTACGGTATTTTTTCATATACTCTTAGTTTAGCTGCGGTTTTTAGTATTTTTGCCGATATTGGGCTCACGGGAATTCTCACTAGGGAACTTATAAAAAGAGACAAAAAAAAGGAATTCCTAGCAACTTCCCTAGTTATTAAACTAACATTAGTCGCCATAACAACTATTCTTATAGCTTTTGTTTCGCCTTTTTTTACAAATATAGCTGAAGCTCGCCCAATAATGATAGCAATGGCATTTTTAATTGCTTTTGACGGTATTCGTAATTTTTTGTTTGCAATTTATCGAGCAGAAAACAAAATGCAGTTTGAGGCCGTTTTTGAAATCATCACGGAGATATTTATAACCTCAATTGGTTTTGTTGTATTAATCAAATTTCCTTCTGCAATGAATTTGGCAGTTGGTTATATGATCGCCAGCGGACTTAGTCTTTTATTGGTATTGTTCTTCATTAAAAAATATCTAGCAAAAATATTTAGTTATTTTAGGAGATACCTAGTTCCAGAAATATTAAAAATTGCGTGGCCCTTTGCTTTTGTTGGTGTTTTTGGT
>CAZIYU010000049.1:0-4705 GCA_964543595.1 uncultured Candidatus Saccharibacteria bacterium
GGATAAATACCAAAGACGAGACCAACTAAGCTAGAAACGATTAAGCCCAGAATGGCGGCACCATAGGGGAAAGTAAAAGTCCAAGCCAGCCCGGCAAATTTATTAATAATAACAGAGGCTAAGAAGGCTAAACCGGAGCCAAGAATAATACCAATTATTCCGCCCAGCCCAGTTAAAATCACAGCTTCTAATAAAAATTGTGTCAAAACTTCCACATCAGTTGCTCCTAAGGCTTTCCGCAAACCGATTTCCTTAGTCCGCTCCGTCACCGACACTAACATAATATTCATAATACCGATACCACCAACGATTAGAGAAATGGCGGCGATAGCTGTTAAAAATATCGTCAGAGTATTAAAAATAGTTCCTAATTTATCCGCCACTTCGGCTGGAGTAGAAACAAAGAAATCATCCTTATCCGAATCAGTAATATTATGTAAATCTCGCAAAGTTTTTTTAATATCCGTCGCCACGGCCTCAATATTATTCTCAGAATCAGCCTCTACCACTACTCGCTGGAAATATTTTGTCCCCACCACATATTGTTGCATCGTCGTATATGGAATAATAATTGAATCATCAAAATCAATAAAGGAACCTTGCCCCTTCTTAATCAAAATTCCCACCACTCGAAAAGTAGTATTCTTAATGCGAATCTTTTCTCCCAAAGCTTGGCTTTGACCAAATAATTTATCACGCACCTTATCCCCAATCACCGCCACGGCTGATTTACTTTTCACATCTTCATCGGTAAAGAAAAATCCCTTATCGGTTTTAAGATCAAATAATCCAGCCATAGATTCGCCCGATCCAAATAATGATGGTTTATAAATTTCATTTTGATAAACGGCATTTTCCGAACCAAAAATAATGGGCATGACATTTACAGCATTGGGTAAATTATTTTTATTTTTCAAAGCCGTTAGTTCCCGCTCCTTTAAAGAATCTGCGTACAGAGACGCTAAATCGCTGGCCCCAGATGGCTCTCGCCCAGGTAAGACAATAACATTCTTAGCCCCCAACCCTTCCACCTGCCCTAAGATTAAATCCTTAGCCCCCGCCCCTAAAGACATAATTAAAATAATAGAGGTAATACCAATGACAATACCTAAAATCGTTAAAGCCGATCTGGACTTATGAGTCCGTAATCCCGTCAGGGCTGTTTTTATACTGTATCTTAATTTCATCCCAGTTGTAAAATTTTAATTATTAATCTTTAGATATTATTTAATGTCCGCTGAATTTACAACGGGACAAGTATTATTTCACAAAACTCTTACCATCTAATTTTCTATTCTCCACTTTTACATCACTCTCTATTTTACCATCAAGTAAACGAATAATACGTTCGGCATACTCCGCTGTATAGGTTTCGTGGGTAATGAGAATAATCGTATGATTTTTTTCCTGATTTAATTTTTGAATAATTTCAATAATCGCCTGACCACTTTTGGAATCCAAGTTTCCAGTTGGTTCATCAGCAAAAATTACTTCTGGTTGATTAACCAAAGCCCGAGCAATAGCCACTCTTTGTTTTTCCCCACCAGACAATTGATTAGCCTCATGATTAATGCGGTGCGACAGGCCAACGGCCTCTATGGCTTCCGTCGCTAATTTATCCCAATCACTTTCTGGTCGATCAGAATATAATAATGGTAATTTTACATTCTCCAGTACTGTTGATTTAGGTAGAAGATTAAAAGCTTGAAAAACAAAACCCATTTTCTCATTCCTAATCTTTGCTACTTCGCTCGAATTGTAACTTTTTATATCCTGACCATTAAAATGAAAACCCCCGTGTGAATAATCATCTAATAGGCCGAGAATTTGTAATAGGGTTGATTTACCAGAACCAGACGGGCCCATAATAGCCACGAACTCCCCCTTTCTAATATTAAAAGTCACTCCGTTTAAGGCTCGGGTCTCTACTCCACCATTATTATAAACTTTAGCCAGATTTTTGACTTCAATAATTTCCATAAATTAACGAATTAACAAATAATACGAATCAATAAACAAATAAAGATTATAAAGAAGTTACAACTTTATCGCCTTCATTCACACCAGAAATAATTTCCACCATTCCGTCTGAACCCCGCAAACCAACTTCAATTTGAATTTCTTTTTGAATATCACCAGCCAGTAAAATCTTGGTATATTTATTGCCGTCAATAGTATAAACCGCTCGCGCTGGCACGATTAAAACATCGTTCTTTTCCGCTGTTAAAATATCTAGATTCGCTGTCATCCCTGATTTTATTCTTTCATCCTGAGTCACAAAAGACAAAGTCACTTTATAAGTCGGCACACCATCAATTACTGTGGCGGCTGGATCAATTTTTATTATTTCAGTTTCAAATAAAGTATTTTCACCATAAGCATCCAAAGTGGTTTTAGCTTTATCCCCAATCTTGATTTTAGAAATGTCGGCTTCGGGAATAAATGATTCCACTTGATAGTCACCGTAAGAAATTATGGAAATAATATTTTTATTAGCCGAAATAATTTCACCTAATTTAACATCCAAATTAGTAATCACTCCGGTAATTGGCGCGCGAATTATACTCTTGGCCAGTTCCGCCTCAGCACTAGCCACACCAGCTTCCGCTTGCTCAATAGAAGCTTCTTCCGCTAAGGTGGTATTACCAGAAATTTTTAAGGCTAAATCAGCGGAATTATATGAGTTGAAGGAATTAACCAGAGTATCTATGGCCGTATTAACATTAGTTCGGGCCGTGGAAATATTTAATTTCCAAGTATCAATTTGCGTCTGCGTCACGCCAGCTGATGTTGGATCTAAGCTATTTACCGCTTCCGCGCATTTATCTAATAATGATTTAAGAGAAACTAAATTAGTTTTAGCTATATTATAATTTGTTTCCAAAGTCAAAGAAATATCGGTTTTTATTAGAATTCGATACCAAGCATCTAAACTATCACTAATATCATCTTTACCGTCCTCAATATCTTCCTGTAAAAAAGTATCGGTGGTAAAAGCTAGTCTAGCATTATATTTAACTGGGTCATTAAAAAGTGAATATATTTTATTCCGCAAAGCGTCATCAGCTTTAGTATAAGAATCTCTAATAGTATCGGCCAAAGAAGTTTTAGCCTGAGTAAAATTTAAAGCTGTCTGATCAGCACTGTCGCCCAAACCAGCCGTTACTTTCTTTAGATTAGCTTTAGCTTGATCTAAACTAGCAATCAAATCAGCATTGGAAACTGAAGCCAAATACTGTCCAGCATAGACCTTACTCCCCACGGCGACGGATAAGCTAATAACTCGCCCACCCCGTTCAAAAGCTAAGTCTACATCAGCTAAAGGTTGAACATTACCGGTCACACTAACTTCTTGCCGAATATTTCCTTTTTCCGCTAAAACAAAAGTTGGGATTACTGCTCCTTTTCCACCCGCCAAAATAACCCAAATAATACCAATAATAATCAGCCCAATAATCACTGACCAGATTTTATGTCCTTTTACCCAATTCCAAATGACCATAATTATATTTTTCATAGGGGTATTATAGCATAAAAAATGGTCTATTTAAACCATTTGGCAAATATACCAGCTGGTAATAGTCTGCCACTTTTAGCTTGCCCCGCAGAATCTTGATGACGTAGGGATTCCTCAATAGTTAATTCCCCGCTCTCTATATTTCCACCATATTTTTTAACTAAATTTTGCAAACTATTTTCATAGGCAATAGCCGAATAACCGGCGGAATAACCATTCACTAAAACAAAAAGCGGATTAGGAGATAAAATTTCTAAACAATTATCCAAAAGTTTAATAAAATCTTCTTCAATTTTCCATAATTCCTTATTGGCCCCGTGACCAAAAGCTGGCGGATCCATTATAATCGCATCATATTTATTTCCTCTTTTAATTTCTCTCTGCACGAATTTCCGCGCATCATCTTCTATCCAGCGCACTTTCCCTTTATCTAATTTAGAAAATTCGGCATTTTGTTTAGCCCAAGTAATAGCACTTTTGGAGCCATCCACATGTGTCACCTCTGCACCAGCTGATAATGCCGCCAATGTCGCTCCCCCGGTATAGGCAAAAAGATTTAAAACTTTGATTGACCTATTAGCATTTTTTATCTTCTCTTTTATCCATATCCAATTCGGTTCATTCTCAGGAAAAAGACCAGTATGTTTAAAAGCTGTGGGTTTGATAAAAAATTTTAAATCTTGCATTTGAATCACCCATTCAGTTGGCATATTTCCCTGTGGTGAGCTTGTGGAACTATTCTTCTTCCACTTCCCGTCATTGCCAGCACGTAAGAAAGAGGCATCAGCTTGTTTCCATAGCTGTTCCGTCAAATTTTTCGGCCACAAAGCCTGCGGATCTGGCCGGCGTAAAATATACTCGCCAAAGCGCTCCAGCTTTTCCCCCTCCCCGGAATCTAGCAGTTCGTAATCAGCACTAGATTTTGTAATAAGTGTTTTATAATTTTGCATTTTATCTTTATTTTATTTTTACCACCCCCTCCCTTAAAACTTCCACCTGATCACCATTTATTCTCACCAAAGTAGAAGGCAGTGAATCCAGACTACCATTATTTTCATAAAAGTCCACCGCCGAGCCAAAATATTTTTCCGCTTCTTCAATATTTCTCGCTGGTCTCTCTCCTGGAGGATTAACACTGGTAGTAGCTAAAGGACCAGTTTGTTTTAAAAACTCACTTATCTTTTCATA
>CAZIYU010000050.1:0-4560 GCA_964543595.1 uncultured Candidatus Saccharibacteria bacterium
TATTCATTGTTTTCAATGTTCAATCTAGTGTCAACTGTATCATAGGCCAGTGCAGGATTTGCGGAAAAGGGGAAGATGTGCTAGATTACGGGAATGAAAATTTCAGCAGTAAACATTGAAGAACGAAAGAAATTGGTCCTAAAGGCCGGTGACACTGTGCGTGTTCATCAGAAAATTAAGGAAGGGGATAAAAGCCGTATTCAGGTTTTTGAAGGGATGATTATCGCGCGTAAGCATGGTGATGAAGCTGGTGGTACTTTTACTGTTCGTAAAGTGATCGACAGTGTTGGGGTAGAAAGAATTTTCCCTTTTTATTCTCCTAATATTGATAAAATTGAAGTGATTCGTAAATCCAAGGTGCGTCGCGCCAAGCTGTATAATATTCGGGATAAAGCGGCCAAGGAAATCCGCCGAAAATTAAAACATATTATAAACGCTAAAGAAGTGGTAGAAGAAGAAGTTGAGGTGGAAGAAACTCCTGCTATTGAAGCTGAGTAAATTGAATTTTCTCCTTTTTTAAGTTATATTTGCCTCAGGCTCGGGTGATGTAACAGTAACCATGTACGCTTGAGGTGCGTATGCCGCAAGGCGTGGAGGTGCAAGTCCTCTCCCGAGCACAAAAAATTTAAGGAAAATGAGATTTAATGAGCATTTTCCTTTTTATTTTTTGCTTGAGGAGGACTTGCAGACCTTTGATAATTTTCTGAAGTTTCTGAACGAACAGAAAATGGAAAAGGTGTACCGATCCTGTAAGGATCAAGATTCCTCTCCCGGGCACAAAGGTGTTATAATCTATTTTATGTTATACACTGGAAAAGGGGATAAGGGAAAAACTAAAATATTTGCTTGCGATCAAAGGCTTTCAAAAAGCTCAGCTATTGCTGAAGCTTTAGGAACTTTAGATGAAATAAATTCATATTTAGGAATTGTAAAAGTTAAAATTAGTGACCAACCTGTGATTTCTATAATTCAGGAAATACAAGAAAATCTTTTTATTATTCAGGCTGGAATTGCTGGAGCCGATAAAAATATTGGTGAAGAAAAGATTAGAGAAGTTGAAGATTTAATTGCTGGTATTGAAAAAGAAATTCCTCCAATTAATTCTTTTCTTATTTCCGGTGTTTGTATTGAATCAGCAGAACTGGATTTTGCCCGAACATTGGTTCGTCGAGCGGAAAGGCGAGTGGTGGCGGTAGTTGAGGAGGGGATGATAAAAATCTCAACATACGCTATAGCGTATTTAAACCGTTTATCCTCACTTTTATATGCCCTAGCTAGACTTTCCGCCCATAAAAGTGGTATAAATGAGCAATCTCCTAGTTATAAATAGGAGCAAAATGGTGGCTATAGTGTAGCGGCTCTGCACGGTTCCCTGTGGAGGAATAAGTTCCGGATCGACACCGGATAGCCACCCAAGGTTATATTCTATTTTATGCTATAATAGATAGATGAAAAAGACTTTTTACATCCTTATTTCTTTAGCTTTCTTTTTTAGCTTTTTCTTTTTCCCCTCATTAGATAAGGAGGGGTTAGGGGCGGTTGAAGTAGAAGCCGCTACCTATGAGCGTTTATTTTATTTTCGGGAGGGACCAAATGCCCGGGAATCATTTTTTGCTCACCCTAATTCCATTGATATCTTTGCTCCTCAAACTTACTCTGTTAACGGTGACGGTTATTTAAATGGCACTGTTAAGCCAGACCTGCTGGAATTTTCCAAGAAAAATAATATTAAAATTATGCCATTGCTAACTAATGGTAGTTTTAGCCAGAGCGATGGTCATACGTTACTTGATGATACTGATAAACAGGATATTTTAATCGCTAATTTAATTCAGGAAGCTAAGGATTTTAATTATATCGGTTGGCAAATAGATTTCGAACAAATGGAATTGGCCTATCGAGATAGATTCTCTACTTTTATTGAACGAATATACACTGAATTCCAAAAGAATAATTTGCAATTATCAGTGGCTGTCATTGCGCAGATTTCTGAAAATCCTAATGATTATCCCAAGAATCTCTGGCAGAGAATTATTGGGGTTTATGATTATGCTCGATTAGCGTCCAGCACAGATTTTATTAGTTTAATGTCTTATGATGATCCTAATTCCTTAGGGCCGGTAGCTGGGCGGAAATGGTTAGAAAAGGTGATTATTCATAGCCTTACATTAATTCCTAAAGAAAAAATATCATTAGGTTTAGCTTTTTATTATTGGCGCTGGGACGATGCCGCTATGAAGCGAGTGGGGATTGGTGGTAATGAGAATTTGGATAATTTAATGAAGGAACATAATTTGAAATTTTATTATGACATTGACGAACAGGCTCCCTATTTCCACTTTTGGGATAAAGGAAAAAGTTCCACTGGCTGGTATGAAAATGCCCGCAGTATCGGTTATAAAATTTCTTTAATTAAGAAATATGGTTTACGAGGTTTTTCTGGTTGGGCGCTAGGTTTAGAATTATCAAGTGTGTATTCGGTTATGAATTAAATTTTATGTTTATTAATTTAGAACAAGTTTTAATTTCTTTTGCTGGGCATATGCATTTAGCTATTTTTGCGCCCTTGGTTTCTTTTTTTGATGAAGTTATTCCCATTATTCCGTCACCATCAGTGATGATTGCCACTGGGGCCATTGCTTCTTTGCAACAGTATGCTGTTTGGGGTTTGATTTTTCTCTCAATTATGGGGGCATTGGGAAAAACGCTTGGAGCCAGTGTTATTTATTTGGTCGTGGATAAAGTAGAGGATTTATTTGCTGGTAAAATTGCTAAATTTTTTGGTATTACCCATGAGCAGATTGAAGGATTTGGGCGACGCTTGAGTCAAAGTTGGAAAGATTATGTTATTTTGATAGTTTTGCGTGCTTTACCAATAGTTCCTAGTTCGCTCATATCAATTGGTGGGGGTTTATTAAAAATTCGTTTTCGTCTTTTCTTTATTACCACTTTTATCGGCTCTATTATCAGAGATTTTATTTATATCTATATCGGATTTACCGGCACTAAAATAGCTATTTCTTTTTTCCAGACTCACGCAACAAATGCTGAATCATTTATTATGCTGACAGCTGTCATAGCTATTATTATCGGATTAGGCTGGTTGTATTTTCGTCAGAAAAAGAAAGTTAATTTAGAAAGTGATATTTAAATCATTCAGAGCGCTGGTATAAGAGCTGATAAAAGAGGGAATGATAAAAATACTAGCCAAGAGGGGTAGGACAATTATGACAATGGTGATAATCATCGTCCATTTAAAATATTTTCTGGTTTTTTCGACTGATTTATAAATTTGATCGATCTTTATTTGCTGATCCTCTATTTTTTTAATTAAGTCTTCATTCATATGCTTATTATATCATATTTTGTTATAATAGTATTATTAATAGTTTAATATAAAAATATGCAACCATTTGTAAAAAATATTGAGAAAGAGACTTTGGAGAATGATAATTTTAGGACAGTGCTTTATACCAGTACTTATGGACAGGTGGTATTAATGTCCCTTTTACCTAATGAGGAAATCGGTATGGAAGTTCATGAGAGCACTGATCAATTTTTCCGAATTGATAGTGGGGAAGGGAAAGTGATAATTAATGGTGAGGAATTTGTTATTTCTGATGGCTATGCCGTGGTGGTGCCGGCTGGTGCGCAGCATAATGTGATCAATACTTCTGGCGAGCGTCCGCTCAAACTTTATACTATTTATATGCCCCCACATCATAAGGATGGCACGATTCATCATAATAAGGAAGAAGCGTTAAAGGATGAGGAAGATCATTTGTAAACCACCCCCTAACCCCCTCCTAAGAAAGGCGGGGGGAAAGAATAAATATGTTATGGTATTGTTGGGAGTGCTCTTAAGGAAGAAACAGTTAAGAGAGTGGCCAAAATAAAAAATCGAACTAACGGTAAAGGTTTTATTGTTTTAATTTCTAGCGTTGATGATTTGAAGATATTTGGGATTCAACCGTCAGAAACGACTAAAAGTTTTCTTTACCCGCCCGAAGTTTCTGAACAAAGGAGGGTGCAAAAATTTTGGCCTGGTAAGGTGAGTGTGGTCCTAGAATCTGGGTCTGAAGATTTTTGCTATCTTTGTCCGAAAGATAAGACAATCGCTTTTCGTTTACCAGACAAGCCTGAACTTATTGAAATCTTAAAACAAACAGGACCACTTGTAGCCCCTAGTGCTAATCCAGAAGGTCAGCCACCAGCGAAAAATATTGCGGAAGCAGAAAAATATTTTGGCTCGGCGGTGGACTTTTACGAGGATAATGGTAATCTTGATTCACTACCATCTACTTTGGTAAGAATTGTGGGGGATAAGGTAGAGGTTTTACGAGCAGGGGCCGTAAAAATACATTAAATTATGATAATTTTAAAAACAAAATCAAGCAAAGACTATGAGCTGCTGGACAGTGGCGATGGCGAAAAGCTGGAACGATTTGGACTATATATATTAAGACGGCCTGATCCACAGGCTTTGTGGCCGAAAAATTTGGAGGAGAAAGAATGGAAAAAGGCCGACGCTTCTTTTTTAAGGTCTGGGGATAGTGGTAA
>CAZIYU010000051.1:0-2304 GCA_964543595.1 uncultured Candidatus Saccharibacteria bacterium
ATAACCTTTAAACAAGTGGCCGTTGGACTAGGTGGATTCTTATATCAGGCCATCAGAGGGCACGGTGATTTTTCTCAAGTTTCTGGACCGGTCGGCATAGTTGGTTTGGTGGGGGATGCGGCGAGTTTTGGTTTAGCTTATTTTCTTGGTTTCGTGGCCTTTATCTCTCTTAATTTGGCGGTTATTAATTTAATTCCATTTCCAGCGCTCGATGGTGGGCGCGTTCTCTTTGTTATCATTGAAGCCATTATTCGTCGGCCAATTAAACCAGTTATCGCCAATACGGTAAATACTATCGGTTTTTTCATCTTGATAGGCTTAATGTTAGTTATTACTTATAGGGATATTCTGAAGTTTTTCTAATTTGTGGATTTTCCCAAAATAAGCTATTATAGGCTTATGTATCAATCAAAACTTTTTACCAAGACGCGTAAAGAGGCCCCTAAAGATGAGGTCTCTAAAAATGCGCAATTATTAATTAAGGGTGGTTTTATCCATAAGGAAATGGCCGGTGTCTATGACTATTTGCCATTGGGCTTACGGGTATTGAGTAAGATTGGAAATATTATTCGCGAAGAAATGGATGCTATAGGTGGTCAAGAAATATGTCTGACGGCTTTACAGGATAAAACTTTATGGGAAAAAACTAATCGTTGGGATGATGAAGTTTATGATATTTGGTTTAAAACAAAATTAAAAAATGATACGGAATTAGGTTTGGCGACAACTCACGAAGAACCGCTAACTAATTTAATGAAGAATCACATTCGTTCCTATAAAGATTTACCAATATATCCTTATCAAATTCAAACCAAGTTTAGAAATGAAATGCGGGCGAAAAGTGGAATCATGCGAGGGCGAGAATTCCTAATGAAGGATTTATATTCATTTTCGCGAGATGAAGCCGAGCATAATGAATTTTATGAAAAAATTAAGCAAACCTACATTAAGATATTTGAGCGTGTGGGTTTGGGTGAGCGGACATATATCACTTTTGCTTCTGGTGGAACTTTTAGTAAATATTCTCATGAATTTCAAACTTTATCCGAAGCTGGTGAGGATTTAATTTATATTTGTGAAAAGTGTAAAGTGGCGGTGAATAAGGAAATTATCAAGGAGCAGGATAAATGCCCAGCATGTGGTAATGATAAATTGATTGAGAAAAAGGGCATTGAGGTGGGAAATATTTTTAATCTTGGCACTAGATTTTCTGAGGCTTTAGATTTAAATTATCCTGATGAAAAGGGGAAAAAGAAAAATATTGTAATGGGTAGTTATGGAATTGGTCTGGGCCGTTTAATGGGGACGGTGGTGGAATGTCTGTCAGATGATAAAGGAATCGTCTGGCCATGGTCCATTGCACCATTTTATGTACATTTAGTGGAGTTAAATAGTGAAGATCCGAAGGTACGGACTAAGGCAGAGGAGATTTATAAAGCCTTGCAACAAATTGATATTGAAGTATTGTATGATGATCGGGATTTGAGGGCTGGGGAGAAGCTCAATGATTCCGATTTACTAGGTTTGCCATTGAGAATTGTAATCAGCGAGAAGACTTTAGCAGAGAATAAAGTTGAAATAAAATGGCGGGCGGAAGCTGATTCTAAAATGCTTAAGGAGGAAGAAATGTGGAATTTACTGACAAAATAATATGGATTTTTTTACAAAAATAAGAGAGAAGATAAATAGAAGATTTTCCAATGATATTGGAATTGATTTAGGCACAGCTAATACTTTGGTCTATTTGGCTGGTAAGGGAATTGTAGTGAATGAGCCATCGGTGGTGGCTTTGAATCAGAAAACTGGTCGGGTGGTAGCTGTTGGAGCTCAAGCAAAAGCGATGTTGGGACGAACGCCGCCTCATATCGTAGCTGTGCGTCCACTGGTGGACGGGGTTATTTCTGATTTTGAAGTGACGGAAGAGATGATTGCCTATTTGGTGAAGAAGGCTGAGGAATTATCGCCGAAGCCTCTGGGTCCGCGCGTAGTGGTTGGGGTCCCCTCGGGCGTAACTAATGTGGAGATAAGAGCCGTGCGTGACGCCACCCGCAATGCTGGGGCGAGGGAAGTTTATATTGTGGAAGAACCAATGGCTGGTGCTATCGGCATTCGCTTACCGATTAAAAGTCCTGTTGGTAGTATGGTCATTGATATTGGCGGAGGCACTTCAGATATTGCCGTTATTTCCCTTGGCGGAATTGTAAAATCAAAAAACTTGCGTATTGCTGGTGATAAATTGAATAATGATATCATCGGTTATATCAGAAGTGAATTTAAGATCTTAATTGGTGAAAAAACAGCGGA
>CAZIYU010000051.1:2404-4526 GCA_964543595.1 uncultured Candidatus Saccharibacteria bacterium
GGAGCTTTAATTCGAGGTTTGGATGTTCTACTTAATGATGAATTAAAGATACCAGTTTATATTGCCAGTGATCCTTTGACGGCCATTGCGCGTGGTACCGGAATAATTTTGGAAAATTTAAATGATTACATTGAAGTCTTAATTGAAAATGAAGATGAATTACCTCCTAAAAAGCAGTAATTTCGAGGATCGAAAAAGAAATGCTAGGCGAAAAGTTCTTTGGGTAGTGATTATTTTACTTATTATTGTAGTTATTATGATTACGAGGCCTATCAGGAATACTTTATTTACGGTGGCCTCGCCAATCTGGAAATTAGAAAGTGGAATTTTAAACTCTAGTTTTTTTGATTATTTTAAATCCAAGCAATCATTAATTAATGAGCGTGTTGTGATGGAACAAAAATTATTTATGGCCGGTAGTTTAATGGCGGAGAATGAAATCCTTAGAAATGAAAATGAAACATTAAAGGATTTGCTTGGCCGTAAAGAGATTATACAAAATACTGTTTTGGCCGCGATTATTGTTAAGCCACCGCAAACACCCTATGATATGCTAACGGTGGATATTGGGGAGGATAATAATGTCCAGATTGGAGATAAGGTTATTGCTAACGCCAATGTTTATATTGGTGAGGTGAGCGAAGTCTATCCACATTCGGCTAAAATTATTTTATATTCTACTCCCGGTCATCATTTACCAGTTATGCTTGGCTTAGATTCTGTGAGTGTGGAGGCGGTGGGTATGGGTGGTGGGAATTTTAATATTTTTCTACCGCGCGAAGTAGAAGTTCAGGAAGGTGATGTGATTGTGGTTCCGTCCATTACCCCCAATGTCTTTGGAATTGTGGAGAAAGTAAATTTCAAAGAAACAGATTCTTTTCAAACGGTTCTCTTTAAGAGTCCGGTTAATATATCTGAATTGAGTTTGGTGGAGATTATTATATAAACCTCACCCCCGGCCCCTCTCCTTAGAAAAGTAGAGGGGAGAAAGAGAAAGAAAAAAACATGATCAAACATATTATATTAGATCTAATTTTATTTTTGGTAATTATTCTTTGTCCATGGTGGGTGAGTGTTCTTTTAGCAATTGGAATATTATATTATCTAATTTCTTTTAATGAAATAATTTTATTTGGTTTGATCATGGATATTTACTATGGCAAATTATCACCGGAATTTCATATTTTAAATTATACCTTTACTATTGTTTTTCTTATTCTTTTATTATCCTCCATCTTCATTAAAAAACGTCTGAAGTTTTATAATCGGTAAAAAAGAAACCCCGACAATTTAGTCGGGGGTCTCCTTACTTTCTTATTAATCTTTCCTTCCTTTAAGGTTCCCGATAAATGAACTGCAGGTGTTTCGGACCACCTGAATGAGCAATACAATCATAAATAGTACGAAAATGTACTTGCTAACATTAAGTAACGTCTCTTGCGGATTCATTGCATAGTCTCCATTTTCGATGTTTCAAAAAATCACTCTTATGCAAGTATAGCAAATTATAGGGTAAAAGTCAAGTCTGAATAGATTTTGATATAATGTTATACTAGAAAGCATGTCAAAGAAAAAAGTTGGAGTTTTAAGAGGTGGGCCATCCTCAGAATATGAAGTATCATTGAAATCTGGAAAATCGGTATTAGATAGTCTCGCTGATCGCTATGATGTGATAGATATTTTTATAGATAAGGAAGGAATTTGGCATCATCTTGGTGTGCCCATTGAACCAAAAAATCTTTTTAAAAAAGTGGATGTAATTTTTAATGCTTTACACGGCACTTATGGTGAAGATGGCACCGTACAAAAATTACTGGATCAGTTTAATATTCCTTATACCGGTTCAAC
Organism: uncultured Candidatus Saccharibacteria bacterium; assembly: GCA_964543595.1. Lineage (GTDB taxonomy): Bacteria > Patescibacteriota > Minisyncoccia > Phycocordibacterales > GWA1-40-21 > CAIJXO01. The sequence goes on from CAZIYU010000051.1 coordinate 4,253, forward strand.
TGCTCTAGCTTCTGCGGTGGGTATGAATAAAGTTTTATCTAAAAAAGTATTTAAAAATTATAATTTAAAAACTCCGCTTCATACTATTATCTATCGGGAGGATAATCTAATACCTAAGATTACAGAAATATTTAAATCATTTCCAATGCCAGTAGTGGTCAAACCAGTATCCGGAGGTTCATCTGTAGGTACAGCGATTGCCAAAACCTTAGATGATTTGGCACAGGCGGTCACTGAGGCCTTGAAATATTGTGATCAGGCGATTATTGAGGAA
>CAZIYU010000052.1:0-4467 GCA_964543595.1 uncultured Candidatus Saccharibacteria bacterium
GCGCTTCCAGCCTTGAGAAGGCTGTGTCCTAACCGATAGACGATAGGGCCGAGAGCAAAATATAACAAATTATCAGCAATTAGTAAATATTTTACCGAGCTAACCACTCTTCCTCCTGACGCACCAATAATTCTGAGGCGCGACCTGGCTCCGCCAATATTTCTTTTACCACCTTTTCCATTCTGGTAGATTGGGAACCCTTAAAGAGAATAATGTCTCCCTCTTTAATTATATCTCTAATATACTTTCCCGCCTCTTCAGAATTATCAAATTGCAAGACACTGTCCTCATCTAGACCAACATCGATAGCACTCTCTGCTAAGGCTCTAGAACGTAGGCCAACGGTCACTAATAGATCACAGGCCGTCGCTGCCAAAATACCAGCATTTTTATGCTCCTCGGCCGTATGTCGTCCCAACTCCATCATATCTCCCAAAATAGCAATCTTTCTATTTTTTGTCTTTAAATTTTTAAAAGTATTCAAAGCTGAGCCAAGAGCGACGGGTGATGAATTATAGGTATCATCAATCAAAGTAGAATTTTTAATTCCTTTAAGTAAATTCATCCGGCCTTTAGGTGGAGTAAAGTTCGCCAGATTTTCTACGGCTTCTACTAAATTTAAATCTAAACCAATACCCACTGCGAGAGCAGCCAAACAGGAATAAATATTATTTGTACCCAGAGTACCAATTATTCTAACCGGTAAGCAATTACCTTGATATTCAACTTTAAAATGAACACCAAATGGTTCGCCTGTTTCCTCGCTATAATAGACGGAATAATTATCCGCTCGCACTTCCGCATCCCCCATTAGGCCGTAGGTTATTATTCTATTAGCAGTTTTACTACTAAAAGCAAAAACGTCAGCATCATCACTATTTAAAACAAGCACACCATCATGTTTAAGGGCGTCTACTAGATTTCCTTTTTCAGCTATAACTTCCTCTCGCGACTTAAAATATTCAATATGAACCGGCACATTAGCGAATTTAGTTACAACAACCACATTAGGCTTTAACCATTTAGCAATCTTCTTAATATCCCCTGGTCGATCAGCCCCAACTTCCAGGACCAGCCATTCCGGATATATTTTATGAGAAAAAATTAATATTAAACCTTGCCAAATATTTTGACACCATTTAAAAGGATTACTCCAAGCATTATTACAGCCTAGAATAGTCAGAGGCACACCTATTTCACTATTAAAACTTTTTTCATTTCTTCGAGTATAAAATGATTTAGATATAACTGCATAAATAGCATCCTTAGTAGAGGTTTTACCGACACTGCCGGTAACAGCAATAATCTTGGGTTTATATCTTTTTAACACCGCTCGTGCCTCCCATTCTATAATTTTAGCTATTATTTTTTTAAAAATATTTTTCATTTTTTGTGGCGGTCAACCTTGAACGTTGTGGCAACATGCCAGGTTGACCACTTTTTTATCGGTCGGGTGGAATATTATAGTAATTTATCAAAAACTTTACGGTGTCAATAAATGGTATTGTTAATGTCTGCGAAGCATATTGAATTCCTTTCGGCTCCACCGTATAAAGAAAGATCAGAAATCTTGGTTGATAGGCTGGAAAATAGCCAAAGAAGGAATGCAACCATCTATCATCATAATACCCTCCGCCCGGTTTGGCAATCTGAGCCGTCCCAGTTTTTGCCGCCACGCTGTAATTTGGTAAACTAACACTACCATTCATTAGAGCTTTATCTACTACGGTTACAAGCATTCTAGATATTTCCTCTGAAGTTTCCTTCTTTAATATTTGCTTAGCCTCATTAACATAAGAAATGTTATTAAATAACCCAGAGCTATAATTAATTCTTTTTACAATATGAGGCACAACTAGCTTTCCACCGTTAGCCAAAACTGACAGGGCTCGAGCTGTTTCAATTGGCGTGAGTGAAATCCCTTGGCCAAATGAAGCCGTAGCGTATTCAATATCCCGAGGACTATTTAAATTTTCCAACCGACCGTGATTTTCCACGGGTAAATCGATACCTGTTTCCTCATTTAAACCATAAGCCCGCATATAATCAGCAAAGACATCCTTCCCCATTTGACGAACAACAAATGAAACCCCGAGATTTAATGATTGATTCAATACCTCTTGCATATTTACTAATCCTCTCGCTTTTTTATCATAATTATAAATTGTATAATTATCCATAACTAATGAGCCGGTGTCATTATATTTTGTTTCTGTAGTGACGGCCCCAGTATCTAATCCTGCCGCCATAGTAAGTGGTTTAATAATTGAGCCCATTTCATAAAGACCCTCCACTAATGGATCATTGAAAATACTAATGTCCGTTTCCTCACCAAATTTATTTAAATCAAAGTTTGGTGATAAAGCCATAGCATATATTTCCCCCGTCATAGGATCAATAATTATTCCACCTGTTAATTTGGAATTATACTCGGCAGTAACTTCATTCATTTCCTTCTCTAAATAATTTTGAACAATGGGTTCAATAGAAGTGACGATCTCACCCTCACGCTTAAAATCATCCCCGATAGTCTGCTTAATATTAGAAAATATTTCAGCAAAAAAATTCACATTAGTTTGATTATTCTTTCTAGAAAGAACATCTTCATAATATTTTTCTAAACCATAACGACCCACCAGTTCATCACCATCATAAGCCACAAAACCCAAAACTCTGGAAGCTAAACTATCGCCAGGATAATAACGCCACCTTTCTTTTTCAATATTCAAACCAATAATATTCAAATCCTCTATTTTCTTCATCGTCTCCTCCGAAACTTGCTCAGCAATTTTTTGATAAACACTATTTTTTTGATTAGCCTTAGCGTAAAAGGTATCAATATCTATTGGTAGAATTTCAGAAATTAAATTATATATATCCTCAGGTTCAACAATTTTTTGTGGATTAATAGAGATAGTATAGCCGGTCATTAACGATGCCGCTGCTAATAATGATCCATCCTTATTTTGAAAATATATATTACCGCGATTAAATATATTGTGAGCCGGCGAAACATATTGTCGATCAGCTTTATCAATATATTCCTGACCATGAATAATCTGAATATAGTATAGCCTAACAATTAAAATAACAGCAAAAATTATGAAACAAAATAAAATAAACCTGATTCTATTCTTTTCACCATTAGAATTCATACTTTGCTTAATTACCTGAGATTAACAACGATAAACCTAGATTATCAGTATTTTGGGTAATAAATTTTTGAGTGAACACATTAACGAAACCTAATTCCTCGGCATAGTCCTTGTTTATCTTATTTTTTGCCCTAATAAAATCGGACTCTAAATCAATAACCTGAGAGCTAAGAACTGAGAGCTTCTGCTCCATATTCTGCCTAACTACAATATTGACAATAGCTCCGCGCACCAAAAAACCATAGGAAAAAAGACAGCAAACTATCACCAAAACTGCTGACCAAAACCATATTTTACTTGGTTCCTGACTACTTATTCTTTTTTCTTTTTGTCTAAACATTATATTTAAATCTTTTCAATAATTCTTAATTTAGCGCTTCTAGCTCTGGGATTCCTTCCAGTCTCATCGGCCCCGGGAATAATTGGTTTTTTATTTATTAAAAGTACTTTCTTTTCCTTTGCTAGCTCTCGAAAGTAATTTTTTACTAATCGATCTTCCCCGCTATGAAATGAAATCACGCTCATCCTTGCACCATGACTTAAACTCGCAAAGCCCTTTCTTAATCCTTCTGTCAAAGCACCTAATTCATCATTTACTGCCATCCGTATTGCCTGAAAGGTTTTAGTGGCAAAATGAATTTTTCCTTTTCGATAAATGGCCGGCACGGCGCTGGAAATAATATCCACTAATTCCCAAGTCATCTCAATGGGCCTCGTTTGTCGATAATCAACAATTTTCTTAGCAATCCTTTTGGCATATCTTTCATCAGCGTAGGCGTAAATGATATCGGCCAAAGTTTTCTCCGCCCAATTATTTAATATCACTTTGGCGGTCAAAAATGGCTTATCCGTTGGGGCCGTAAAGGTCATAAAGAGTGGTTCATCATTTCTAAAAGAAAATCCCCGACCACTATCATCCAACTGATTAGAACTCAAACCTAAATCCAAAATTATACCTTGCACTTCCTTTACTTTTTGCTCATCCAAAACTTGATCGATATGCCGATAATCAGAGAGGGTTAAAATATAATTTGCTCCAGCTTTCTTTAATCTTTCCCCCGCTCTTATCAGGGCCTCACTGTCTCGATCCACCGCAATTATTTTTACTCTCGGACCAAACTTCTCGGCGATATAGGCACTATGGCCACCGCCCCCAAGAGTGCCATCAAAAACTATATCTCCAGATTTGAGATTGAGTCCGTCAACTGTTTCTTTTAAAAGAACTGTTTCGTGTGTCATTTTTTTGTGAGAACCGGAATTATTTGATTTTAAAATGTCTGGCCTGTGCAACAAGGAAACCCGAGGACTTTTA
>CAZIYU010000053.1:0-4459 GCA_964543595.1 uncultured Candidatus Saccharibacteria bacterium
TGCTTTGGTAAAATCAACAACCACCTTAGGAGTAAATATTTTCTCACCGTTTTTATTTATTCCCTCATGGAAAAACATTTTACCTAAATGATACTTAAGGCTATTGATTGAGATATAGCGGTCATCAAGACATTCAGAGAGGATGTACTCCATATTCATATCCTTAGCTATATCCTTAAATCTCATAAACTCCATATTAGGGCTAGAGATATGTCTCGCTAAATATGCCTTGGGACTATTTTGTAAAAAATCAGGGATATCTCCCTTTAAAAAATTATCGACTTTCTTTTCCAGTTCTTTGTTTTTCCACCTTTCTTTTATTTCTTTTTTAGCCTCCTCTAACGGGGTATATATATCGTCCAGTTTCATGTGAGTATTTTATTCTTGTGTTGATTTTGAACATGCTTCGCCCTCAGACAAATTATCTTCTGAGCAGGCGGTTATTGAACAGCCTTTTTCATCCTCAGTACAAACCATAGGATTACAACCGTCGACACTTGGGTCGCAAAGTTCAACATTGAACGCTTTCTTTTCTATCTTTTTATAATATTCAGGTGCTGTCGTGTCACAAGAAGGGTCCGTCTCATCACAGGGCATATAAAAACAGGATTCTGTTAAAGGGTTGCAAGTGGTTTGCCCAAGGATCAAATAATCCTTTTTGATCTCATATTTATAAAAAGTAGTGCTGATAGCCAAAAATACTACAAGAAGAAAGATTGTAATTAGGATTTTTGATTTTCGGTCCATGACCGATATTATATCACAAGATGTTAGAATAATCCAGAAATTGCCTTGATTGCTATGATTATAATCTGCATTAAGACACTCCAAGCTAGACAGCCAAAGACAGTGCTGGCGACAAAAATAATATAATCTCGCTTGTCTAATTTATCAAATTTACCATGTCTTAAAAAAATAGTCGTAATGAATGAATCTTGCCAAGCCGATAAAGTCACAAAGGCAAAGATATCATTTTTATTTAAGAGCCAGATCATAAGCTGTAGGATTTTAGCAGGGATATAGAGACTAAATCTTTTAATTAGACTCTGATGATTACTGACTTCATGGACCCATAGATGACCCTTAGCCTTTATATTCTCTATTTCATTCACACCAAACCAATCGACTTTTCGCCTATGATACCAAATGAGAATAGTAAAATTAATAGCCAGGGCAATCAAAATCAAAATGATAATTCCCGCAAAACCATAAAAGGCTTGTAATAATGGCCAAAGAATAAAATCCAAGGAGAAATTGAAAACTTCATATATACCCCAGCCAGACATAACCTGGACGGTCCGGCGCCAGTTTTTAGATACTAAAAAGACAATAACTCCTAAGGTTACTATTCCGGCTATTATCCACATAATTTCACTTGTCATTTAGATAACAAATATAACATATTTTAACCATTTTTTAAATAAAATACATAATATAAAACACTGCCATGACTAGCACAGCAGTGTTGTTAAACATCCTCTCTGAAATAAAGACCTACATCTTCTCAATCGACATTTCCGGTAAGCCAACCCTTGTTACCCTCAATTTGACATCGGCACCATCCTTCTGGGCGCTTACCACGAGTGAATCAAGTGCCCCTATAAGAGGTGTAATGCCGTCGTGATTCCCAGGGATTGCCGTGATGTAGTTACTATCAATGACTTTGATGTCACTGTATCCTTCTTTCTGAAGGAGTGAGATCGCCGCCGTGGTGTCCTTATCCATACCTTTGCCTTGTTTGCCGAAATAGTACGCTGACACCAAAACTAGAACCGAAACCACCACCAGACTGACTAATACTGACTTTTTCATCATCTTCCTTTCTATTTACTTGTTTACGAGAACACTCCTACTTAAGGATATACTAGTTGAAATTTTTTTTCAATCCATTAGAAAATATTTAGGCTAGCTATAAAGAAAAAATATGATAAGCTAATCTCTGAGAAGAAAAATTAATTATTTTATGAGTAAGCCAAAGCACGCAAAAACAGTGATTAAAGCTATAGTCTATGACTTTGATGGAGTCGTTGTGAATAGTTTAAAATATCACTATCTAGCTATTAAGGCAGTATTAGACAGGTGTGGTCTTCCTACTCCTCCTATCAAAAAAATGAACGATTGGTGGTACGCACCTTACGATAACAGGTTTAAAGAACTGGGTGTGAGTCTATCACAAAAAGAAATAGAGAAAATTTATGGAAAAGAAATAAATGATAAGGATTTCGATTTCTTTCCAAACTTTATTCAAACAATTCTCCAACTTAAAACTGATGGGTATTCTTTGTTTATTGTTTCTGCTACACCTTTTTTGGAACCGATTAGCAAAATATTGTCAGAACATAATGCTATGGACCATTTTACTGATATTCAATACAATTGTCATAACAAAGAAAGTGTATTAGTAGAATTAATGAAGACATACAAATTAGTTTCTACTCAGGTGGTGTATATTGGAGACACAAAAAATGACATGACTAGTGGAATTAATGCCGGTGTCTTGCCTATAGGTTTTGATGGTGGATTCGGTGCAGTAGAATCACTAATTAAAGCTGGAGCGAAAGAAATAATCAAGGATCATAAACAAATAATCCAATTGCTTAGCTGTCGAGTCTCGGGTTGACAAACACAGATATAAATTCTAGTCTAAACTCAGATATAGAAAAGTACGTTTACAACCCTCTTACAAAGAAGGAGAATAGAGATGAATAAGGAAAACATGCTCGTCTACTCGTCGGGAACCCCCAGTATCGACAACACGGAATTTGAGGTTGTTGAGAGAAAGGGAGTTGGACACCCGGACACACTCTGCGATACCATCGCAGAAAAAGTGTCCCAGGCGTATTCACAATACTGCCTTAAGAAATACGGAATTATCTTGCGCCATATGGTGGACAAGATAGCCCTATCGGGAGGATCAGCTAAGGTGAAGTTCGGTGGTGGTGAAATGATAAAGCCGATAAGGCTCTATCTGAACTGCCGGTTTACGCGGAGCTATCAGCAGGAGACAATTCCTTATCTTGAGATCGTTAAGGATACGGTCTACAAGCATCTTGGAAGTGTCCTGCCGTTGCTTGATATGGACCAGTGGCTAATGATCGTAGACAATACTCACTTCGCACCAGGCCCCGGGGTCGTGTACGAAGCTGACGGATCCACGCAGAACGAACGTCAGTTCTTCTTCGAGATCCCGAAAAAAGAGTTTGCTGTCTTTCATGACAACAGCCTCCGTTCGAATGATACGTCAACAGCCGTTGCTTACAGTCCGCTTAGCTCAACTGAGCAGATTGTGATACTGGTGGAAACCACGCTTAATAGTGTGGAGTTCAAGAAGACTCATCCGTACGTAGGGACCGACATTAAGGTTATGGCCAGGCGGATCAAAAAACGCCTAGACATCACTGTTTGTGTCCCCTTTGTTGCTATGCATACGCCGAATAAGGAGTTTTATGCTGAGAAGGTAAAACTCCTTGGAGAAATTATCAAGCAATTGGTAGTCTCCAAATTTGGCCAGTACGAAACCACCGTCTTCCTCAACACAAGAGATGACCCGAGTAAATCGGACTACTATCTCACGTTGACAGGCAGTGCAATCGAAAGCGGCGACGAAGGTGTTGTCGGGCGAGGCAACAGATACAATGGCGTAATTTCATTTACGAGGCATATGAGTATGGAAGCATGTTGTGGCAAAAATCCTGTCTACCACGTAGGCAAGATCTATACCGCAATTTGCTCCCTGATATCTGACGAGATCTTCAAAATCGTCGGACTTGAGACATATGTTTATCTCACATCACAAATGGGCCGGAGTCTTTCAGACCCCTGGTCCGCCTGTATTGAGGTATGTGGAGGGACAGCAAACCCCTCTCAGCGTCAAATGATTGAAGCTATTGTTGAGAAAAACCTCGCCAATGCCAATGAAACAACTCAAAAAATTGTAAAAGGAGAACTTAACCTGTATTGAACACACTTGAGTGCCCACATCGCGATGATGTGGGCACTTTCTTTTTTATAGTTTAAATGATCCTCCAGGATTGATATCTTCTTTTGTGTTATCCGCAAAGTAAATTATGCAAGGTTTAGTACCAACACACAGGGCTACATTATTTTTAATAATTAAACCTGTTTCTTCAGGTAAACAAATAATAGGTAATTTATTCTTAATAGCCCAATCCTGATAATGTTTACCTTGTTCGTCCTTAAAATGACAACCGACAGAATAATCACCTAAAATATTAAAACCATCCACTTCCTTATATCCTATCTTATTTTCATCAGTATGAGTATCAATTCTTTTTCCAAATATAATAGCTCCCGCGCTACCACCATATACGATACCTCCAGCCTTAATATACTGAAGTAATATATCTGAAAAACCTGAACTATTAAGCTCTTGTATCAAACTCCAAGTATTACCTCCTCCAATATAAATACCTTTAAATAATTTTAAATCATTAAGTTT
>CAZIYU010000054.1:0-4126 GCA_964543595.1 uncultured Candidatus Saccharibacteria bacterium
AACCACATTGGAATTGCCTCTCCTAAATCCTCCCCCAAGGGAAGGACTTTCAGAACCCCCTTCCTTTGGAAGGGGGTTGGGGGTAGGCCTTTTACTATACTTAGCCAACATGTGCCGAAAGGCCACATCGGTCACATCGGACATAGGCGCTAAACAAAAAAATGGCTTAGCTAAGCTCTGCCAAAAGTTTTCATTATTTCTTTCATGCCGATAGGTCATTTGACCAATAGTAGCAGAAATCTTACTTTTTTCCAATCACGATTTTATTAGCAAAACGTAAATCAATATAATTAATTAATTCAGCCTCCTTTTCAAAATCTAGATCTTTTGTTTCTAAGGCGGTAAAAAGATTTCCAAAAGAAGTTTCAAAGCTATTTTTATTATTAAAAATAATTACTGGTCCCGCTTCCAAAATAAATTTATAATCAAAATCATCATAGGACACCGCTAGTACTCTTAATCCCCTTTGATCCAAGATATCCGTCAAATTATAAATCTGAATATAGGTCTTAGTCGGTAAAAAATAATTACCAATCGGACTCTCAGTTAAAATGGTACTATAATCCTTAAGAAATAGATTACCTGAAAAGGCTGGAGCAAAACCATAGATATAGCCATCTTTATCCACAAAATAGCATTCTGTGGCGTTCACCGTCATATCATTTCCACACCAAACCGAATGCGGACGCCGTTCCTTAATTAGGACAGAAATAGTCTGCCAATTTTCCCAAGAAATATCTACATCCTTAATGGTTTTAATTTCCTGTAGAATATCGGTTTTTATTCTAAAACGGGGAAAAATCAAAGAATCAGATTTAGAAAATAAGTAAAAATACCGTCCAGCCATATCACGGTTGACGATATCAAGTATTTCATCATTAGCCACAGCGGCATTACCAGAAATTAAAATAGTCTGAATTTTTACTTTCTCATGCCCCGATAGAATAGCTAAACTAATAGTCACTACTAATAAAAGAAATAAGATAATATAAAATCTAATGAAAAATAATCTCCGCCTTTTGGCGCGCATATGTGATGGGCCTAAATTTGGATTTCTTTTAAAACTCATAATGAAATTATTATTTCAGAATCAGGAATGTTTAATTTTAAAAGTCCTCGGGTTTCCTCGCTCAGAAGTCTCGGCCAGACATTTTAAAATCAAACATTCCCACTTCCTCAATAATTACTATTTACTAATCACGGTTTTACCCATGTATTTTTGCAATACCTCCGGCACCTTAATGGACCCGTCAGCTTGCTGATAGTTTTCCATAATAGCAATCAGAGTTCGGCCAATAGCAATAGCGGTAGCATCATTCATATGAACAAAATCTGGCTTTTCATCTTTTCTCTTGAATCGGGTATTTAATCTTCGGCTCTGATAGGAAGTCATATGATCAGCACTATGAGTTTCCCGATATTTATTCTGTCCGGGCATCCAGGTTTCCAAATCCAAATGACGATGATCGGGATCACCCATATCTCCGGTACAACAAATAATTATCCGTGTCGGCAAACCAAGAGCGCTCATTATATATTCCTGTATGGCCACAAAGAAATCCTGCTCTTGATATGATTGCTCGGGTAAACAAAAGCTTTCCATTTCTAATTTATCAAATTGATGCATTCTCAAAATACCACGGGTATCCTTACCAGCAGCACCAGCCTCTCTTCTAAATGAGGTCGAGTAGCCTACATATCTGATTGGTAGATTTTCAGCCGGAATTATTTGATCCATATGCATCGGTCCGAGAGTATGTTCTGCACTACCGATCAAAAATAAATCATCGGCCTCAGTATGATAACGCTCGTCCCTTGGCTCAAGCCTAGCCATTCTATTTAACACCGCGGGTTTAATAAATACGGGTGGAATAATTGGTGTAAAAGCTTTATTAGTAATATTTATACCGGCGTCATTTTTAATTTTCTCCAAAGTGTCCTCATTTGTCAAAATAGCTAAAGTAAATTGAATCAGAGCAAATTGCATCAAAGCTAAGTCTCCCTTTAAATAAGTGAACCTTGGACCGGACACGTTCGAGGCTGTCTCATTATCAATTAATTTTAAATCTGCGCCCAATTCCCAATGTTCCTTGGGTTTAAAATCAAATTTTGGCTTCTCACCAGTTTCTCTCAAAACCTTATTTTCCGAATCGTCCTTGCCAATTGGTGTGTCAGCCGATGGAATATTTGGCACAGCGATCATTAAAGACATAAACTTCTTCTCCAAATCTGGCAATTTCTCTTCAATCATCGCCGTCTCTTTTTTTATGACAATTCCCTCTTCAATGGCCCGATTCTGAGCAGCAACATTTTTTCGCTGATTTAATTCGTCTAATTTATTCTTTAATTCCTTTCTCTCCTCATATATTCGTAAAAGTTCATCCAAATCTATAGGCTTGGAATATTTATTCTTAATGGCGTCCTCAATAATCTCTCGGTTTTCTTTGATAAATTTTATATCTAACATATGATAAATATTTAATGATTATACATATATAGTATAGGAAAAATGGAAAAATGACAAATACCATGCTAGAATCAACAAAGAATGAAAATATTACATCCGATGGATCAGGAATTTCCCATTCGGGAAATGAAGAAAAAAGAATTTCCCCCACAACTCCTGGAAATTCCTCAACCACCGGAAAAACTTTTTATCCGTGGTGAATTACCCGGACCCGACACTAAATTACTCTGCGTGGTTGGTAGTCGCCGTTACACTAACTATGGTAAGGAAGCTTGTGAAAAATTAATCGCTGGCCTGCGTGGCTATGATGTGGCCATTGTTTCGGGCCTAGCCATTGGTATTGATTCAATCGCCCATCAAGCCGCCATTAATACGGGACTAAGAACCATTGCTTTACCTGGTTCTGGTATTGGTGTAAATTCCATTCATCCAGTGGCCCATGTCGGTTTAGCTAAAAAAATTCTAGATTGTGGTGGTTGTCTGCTTTCAGAATATGAACCAGATTTCAAGGCTACCCGCTGGAGCTTTCCCCAAAGAAATAGAATCAGTGCGGGATTATCTTGTGCTGTTTTAATTATTGAAGCCGAAATAAGATCTGGCACTCTAATCACCTCCCGCCTAGCCACGGAATATAATAAAAACGTCTTGGCGGTGCCGGGTAATATTTTTTCTAAAACTACTGAGGGTCCACATATGCTTATCCGTCTGGGCGCTACTCCCATTACTAAACCAGCGGATCTAATTGAAGCCCTCGGTTTTGAAGATAAAAATTCTGCTCCGCGAAATTTAGAATTAGAATATAATGAATGTAGTCCGGAGGAGAAAAAAGTAATTACGCTCCTCCGCGAGCCTATACCCAGAGATGAACTTCTCCGTACTCTGAATATGCCAATTAATGAGGCTAATGCTGTCCTTTCAGTTATGGAATTAAAAGGTCTCATTAATGAAATTCTCGGCGAAATCCATTTGACATAAAAAGAATAAGGTATAATATTTAAAATCTGAGGGGGATTAATCTTTCATATTTGGACAATTGGGAGGTCTCCCAATTGTTCTCGACTTAAACGCTCTCTTCCAACAAACAGTCGAGCCCTATCGGGTACCAAATAGAAGGACGATCCTTTGAAGTCTGGAACAGAGAGACTCTCAGAATAAGAGATCAGAACTGGAAGTCTGATCGCAGGACTATGTACTCTTTTTTGCAAAACGGGAGAGTACGGTCGGCCCCCGGATGGGTGTCGGACATTGAGGGTTTCTGTTTCCAGAGGCCGGGTGCTAGTAGAGATGCACCCGGTCTTTTTAATACTCAAAATTTCCATCAAATTTGGTGAAAAGGATATTTTATGCCATACTAGCGAATATATGAAATTATTAATTGTGGAGTCGCCATCAAAAGCCAAAACCATTTCCAAATACCTGGATGGTAAATATGAAGTGCGCGCTAGTGTCGGGCATATTCGGGATTTACCAAAAAGTAATAAAAAGGCGATTGATATTGAGGGCGGGTTTATCCCTCATTATGAAATTTCCCCGGGTAAAGAAAAAGTTGTCTCGGAAATAAAAACCTTAGCCAATAAAGCGGAAGAAGTATTATTAGCCACCGACCCCGACCGTGAAGGTGAAGCCATTGCCTGGCATATTGCTGAGGTTTTAAAAATA
>CAZIYU010000055.1:0-4083 GCA_964543595.1 uncultured Candidatus Saccharibacteria bacterium
TTTTGTCTATCGGCACTATTGCAGTGGGACTGCGGGGGCCGCAGATACTGCGCCAGTATATTTATAAAACAGGCACTTCATCAGCAATGGTTTCGTCAGCAGGCTCAGTTTCACGACTTGCCATGATGGGAGCTCTTATCAAGAAATAGAAAGACAAATATGAGTGAAATAGACGAAACGAAAAGAAAACTTCCAAGGCATATTGACGGCCGAATAATGATAGGGCCAATGCCCTTAAAAAACTTTTTTATCCTGCTCCCTTTCGCATTGTTAATAGCAGCTCTAATAATTAAATATTTTAATCCAGCTGCATTTTTTGCGGGGGTTTTTGTTTTAGGAATTCTAATCGGGCTTTTTAGTGAATTTCATCACAGGGAAACAGGGCTGTCAATTATAAAAGATGTTATCCGATTCGTTATAGAAGGAGACAAATATTATGAGAGGAATCCATTAAATGTTAGAACTACTAAAAGATTTATTCGGAATAAAATCAAAAAGCAAACCTAAAACCAAAGGCAATTTCGCTCTTCCCATAAAAAGCATAGGAAGCTTGATAAAGGGTACAGACGGAACCTATAAGATAGTTTTTAAGGTAAGCCCCATAAACGGTGATCTTATGTCTGATGTTCATCTGGAGGCAGTAAGCGAAGCAGTGCAGAGTGCGCTTTCCTCCTTTGAAGGTCGCATAGGCATATATATTCAATCCGAGAGCGTTGATGTAAATAAAAACATAGAAAATATTGAAAAAATAAAACTTGAGCTTGATTCTGAAATAAAAGTAACAATTTTAGAGGAGCAAAAAAAGCACATCCTATCAATGGCAAACAAAAGCAGAAATATCCAAAATTTCTACACAGTGCTTGAAATCAAAGAAGAAAACCCTGTTTCAGCTGAAGAGCTTTTAAATGATGCCTACCTTTCATTTAAAAGTGAGCTTGAAACACAGGAAATGTATGCAGAACAGCTTCTTGAAAAGGATATAAAAACCCTCCTATATCAGAGAATGAATCCGGAAAGCTCCCAGTTTGAGCTTGTAGACGAGGAATGGGAGCTGGAAAATCTCTATCCGGAAAATGCAAGAATATTTAAGGATGGGCGTCATATTGAAATAGAAAACCGTATTTACCGCTTTTATTCAATAATAAAATATCCGAAAACAGTTGCAAAATACAGGTGGCTTAAAAGAATTTTTAATACTAAAGGAGATATAAATATAGCCATAATTTTAACTCCCAAAAATAAAGTTACAATCATGAAAGAGCTTTCAAAAGCAGTAAACGAAATAGGCGCAAAAGCAATAGACAAAAAAAAGGATGAGGCGGTACACCAAAAACATCTGGCGGAAAGAGAAAGCGCAATAGAGATGATAAATGAGCTTGGGAGTGACAATATATGCTTGTTTGATACAAACATAACAATGGCAATTTCAGCCACCGATGTCAATGAGCTTAACACGATTTCAAACCTTCTGCGCTCAAAGATTTCAAGCACTTACTGCCAGTCAACAGAGCTTAAATATAAAGGATATGATTCTTTTATAACCACACTTCCAATACTTGCCCAGAATAAAATAACGCAAAATTATGTGTGGAATCTTACTTCAAGAGATGTTGCATCTATAATACCCTATGACTCCTCAGAGCTTATGGAGCCAAAAGGCATTTTTATAGGAGAAAATGTTATTTCAAACGGTCTTGTCATAATTGATACCTACAACAAAATTTATAATAACCCTCATGAATGCATAATTGCCGACTCAGGCTCAGGCAAGTCTTTCAGGCTTAAGACAGACGCCATAAGGCATATCCCATACCGCGACTTTATAATAATGTTTGATCTTGAAGGTGAGTTTTATTACCCATGGGGAAAAAGATTTAAATTCAGCCCCACCTCCGGGATTATTTCAAATCCTTTTCATATAAGAAACACAATAATAGACAGTGATGATTTTGAGGAAGAAAAACAGGACATGGGAAATTATCTTTCAGTAAAGATAATGGACCTTACAATATTTTTTAAATGGATAATTTCAGCGATGAGTTCGTATGACGAGGCGCTTCTTGAGGAGGACTTAAGAGATACCTATAAAAAATTCGGGATTACTTTTGAAAATAATCCTCTTCCTGATATTTTTCCCACACTTTCAACCCTGTCTGAAATAATAAAGGAAAAAATAAATTCCGAAACTACTTCAAATAAATCAAAGGAGGCAAGAGAAAATATGCTTGCCAGCCTGCAGCCTTATATAAACGGAGCCTACAGCCATATGTTTAACGGCCAGACTAACTGGGACTATGATTTTTTTACTGTATTTGACATATCAGGGCTTCCGGAGGCGGTAACCCAGCCTCTTTATGATATCCTTTTAAAGGATACATGGCAGTTCTGCAAGCAGGACAGGCAAAAAACAAAAAGAGTTTACGTGGATGAAGCGCACCAGTTTGCAGACCCGGACAATCCCCAGACGCTTAAATTTCTGGCAAACTCAATTAAAAGGGGGAGAAAATACGGGATTAGTTTTGTTACTGCAACGCAGAATCTTCCGGATTTTCTCTCAATTGAGCGCTACGGCCAGGCAATAATTGACAACAGCTATTTCAAACTCTTTTTCAGGATGGGAGAAACAGATCTGCCTGTTATAAAACAGCTTTATAACTTCGGAGATACGGAAATGTCAATACTTAGGGGAGGCACCGGAAAGCGTACAGGCTCCAAAGGCAAAGGGATTTTTATAGCAGGCTCGCAAAGGGTAGTCATACAGGTAAGAGCTTCAAAGTTTGAGCTTGAGATAGTTGACCCTGTCCAGTATGAGGAAATATACGGAACAAAATCAAGGTACGATTTATCTTAAAAAAGGGAAAACAATAAAATGGCAGAGCCTTCTTTGATTGTAGGCGTATCCTTAAAAGCTGTAAGCCTTATAAGAAGATACTGGAAAGAAGCTGTTGTCGTCCTATTTATTATTTCCATGATACCGGTATTTATCCTTGTCGGCGCTATTAATATCTTATTTCCCCAGATTGAAAAAGAAGACTTTACAACATACAAGGAACTCTCGAAAGAAACCCAGGTATCCTGGCAGGCACACCTGGCATATGATGTCGTAAGACTTGAAAACTACTTAAAAGAAAACAATCCGAAAGAGAGCATATTTGATTTCCTGGTTATCGATTTTATTGAATATGAAATAATTGAAAAAGAAAAAGAGGTAATCAAAACAGTAGACGGAAAAGAAGTAACAGAAACTATTATTGAAAAAGAGTATGTTATCGTAAGGGAACTAAAAGCAAATGGATACTTTGAGATACAAGAGCTTCTTAAATCCCTTGATTACGACATAACAGAAGATAATATGTCAGTTCAGAAAGTAACCTTATTTTTAGAAGAACTGGACAAAAAGGAAGAATACGACATCCAGGTTATAACTCTTACAACTGAAGAAATATCAGATCATTTTGAAGACAGCAAAAAAGAGTGGTTTTTTGCCCTGATTGAAATTCTTCCGATAATAGACCCCACATCAGAATTTGACCCTGACAAGTTTATAATCCCTGATCTTTCATCAAACCCATCTGTCCCCTCGATATGGCCCACGCAAGGGAGAGTAACTTCAGAGTTTGGAGAAATACGCCAAACCCATATCCACAAAGGCATAGACATAGCCAATACAGAAGGCACCCCCATTTATTCAACAGCAGACGGCCAGGTAATAGCAGTGGGCTCAAGCGGAAACTTTGGCAAGAGGATTATGATCTATCACGGAACAGACAAAGAAGGCAGAACTTATGTAACCATCTATGCCCATTTAAGCCAGTTTAAGGCAGGTGTAGGGGATAAAGTATCACAGGGAGACTTAATAGGCCTAATGGGCAATACCGGCTATAGCACAGGCCCTCATCTGCACTACGAAGTAATGATAAATGGAGTATCCGTAAACCCCAGGTATTTCTTGCCTTAAATAGTTTTAGCCAATATATTAGTCAACATATTTTAATTCTAAACCAGGGAAAGAACACCAGACCCCCCTCCCCACCCTCTTTATCAAATTTCGCCATCGCTTCAGAACCTTATCATTCTTCAAGG
>CAZIYU010000056.1:0-3949 GCA_964543595.1 uncultured Candidatus Saccharibacteria bacterium
TGGGAGAAGGTGAGGTATATAAGGGAGAGGGGGTAGTCTCTTTTTAAGCGTATTTCATTAGAATTGAATAGTGCTTCCATCTAATCTAACTAACTCCACAGATTTAATCGAACTATATTGTGTTAATGTATCTTTTAACACAGCAAATAAATGAGAACTCTCACAACTAGATAATCCACTCTTAATTTCCTCAACAACTATTTTTGCTATTCCATTTACAATACTAACCGATTTATACTTTCCATACCGCGAAAGTTCATCACTAAACAAAATTCTTAATGAAGCATCAGCTACAGCTGTTGTCTTCGGTACTTTATAAATTACTTTTTTTGTTACACTACAGCTACTAGTAGCTACATAACTTCTATCTTGAATATATAATGATAAATTGATTAAATCAATTGGCACCGTCGTAAGCTTTAATGTTGAAAGAATTTGATTAAAATAATTCTCTTCTTGATCTGGTGAAATTATTCCTGGTAAATTCAGGTACTTTTGCCTATCTTCTGTTACGGTACTTATGAATTCTGAAATTAATGAACGTGTAACTATTAGGGTTTTGTCCTGCGATATCGGGAAGTAATAGGTATAGTTACCACACCCTTCTACCCCAATCATTATTTCATACCCATTTAAGGAGTTTATACTAAATGGATTACTAAAAACATAATTTGGGCCAGGAAAATCCTTTGATCCTATGTATTCGCTTAGATTTTTATCAATAACCTGAAAAACTAAGCCAAAATCAGTCAGATTTTCTAATGGGGGCAAGTTTCCGACAAAATCACAATGATTCGGGTGTTTATGTGGAATAGAATGATCTAATGTGATTGTTTCGCCATTTTTCTTCATAGATAGCAAAGCTGGGTATTCAAAAGAAAATGAAGCGTCTGAATATTTCTTCCAATCTGGTGTAGTCGCCTGAATTATTGGTGATGGTGGGGTAGTAACAATATTAGTTGAACTTGCAGTAGGTAAATTATCGACCATATTTGGTAATGGTGATTCCGTTGTGGTTTTTACATCATTATTTTTATAATAAACATATCCACTACCAATTGCTAATAAAGCTACAATAGCGATTATTATAGGAATCACAAAACCTCTTTGTTTATTTTTCATCACAAAATTATAGCATAATTATAGAAAAAGTTCGATTCCGATCTGGGTGACCTAATAATACCCTTAATTGAATTTAAGACATATTTATCTGTCATCACAGATATTTTTCTGCTGAAAAATTCCGCGATCCCGCCTCGCGCCATCGCGCTCCGGCTCGGACGATGTAAAACAAAATCACCCCAGAACAAAGGGGTGATTTTTTATATTTACATCGTCCGCCCACTCGGGATCGAACCGAGGACCTCTTCCTTAAAAGGGAATTGCTCTACCAGCTGAGCTATGGGCGGATATTAGAAAAATATAACAAAATTAAGGCTAAATGTCCAATATTTAGCAAATTAAAATTGCCCAACTAAATCAGACGTGATAATATCATAGGCATATTAAGCTTAATAAAATTAATTTATGTTAAACACATCACATTGGTCAATCACTACCCTAACTTTTCCTGGCGTTATGGTCCATGAGTTTGCTCATCAAATTTTTTGTATTTTAACTAAAGTGCCAGTTCGAAAAGTTGTCTATTTTAGTTTTGGTAATCCCGCCGGTTATGTCGACCATGATAAACCAACCACGTTCGGTCAACAATTCTGGATTTCAGTCGGACCCTTAGTTATTAATTCTCTGATTACTATTGTCCTCGGCTTTATTGCTGCTCAAACAGTCCGAGATCCCAATCTCTATTATTTTATCCTCTGGCTAGCTTTTTCCATTGGCGCCCATGCTTTTCCTAGCAATCAAGATGCTGGCAATATTCTCAATGATAGCAAGGCTCTGGCTCAAACCAGCGGTAATTCCCTCTATTATTTAGCCTATCCTTTCTTTTGGCTAATCTGGTTAGCTAATAAATTAAAATATTATTGGATTGATTTTATTTATGCAGCCATTCTAATTTCCATCTCTCTCACAATTTAAAATAAGGCTTTTCTATAATTCTAAGATAAATTTCTCCAAAGCGACAGCAAAATCAATTTTACCCCGATGGGCCTGATGATACATTTCAAAAAGCTTAGTGGACATTTCCTTTAATCTATTTTCATTAAAATTTTTAGCATAGTTTTTAGATTTAGTAAAAACATAGGGATTTAAACCAGCCTCCGTGGCGTCTTTACATTTCACTGCACCCAACATCGCTTTCACTTGCCAAAAGAACATCGCATGTATTTCCTCAGATGGCACTTCCTCCATTAAAGCATCTTGATATAAAGTCCAAAGTTTTTTCTTATTTTTCTCCCCTAAGGCATTAGTAAAATCAAAAAAATCTACTTTCTCCCCCTTCTCGGCCAAAACTTCTTTTTTTGTTAATTTTCTTTCTGGCTTTTTAAATTCTTCTACCTTATCAGCGTATTTTTTGAATTTTTCTAATTCCTTTTTATTCAATTTCCCTTCCAAAAATACAAAGAAGTTCGGCGACTCTTTTATCTCTTTCAATTTTTTTAATAGAATCTCGGTAATTTCTTCCTCCTCGCATAAATTATCCGCCAAAACCACTGATCCAGAATAAAATAATCCCTGACTGGCGATAAGTTCGTCCAACTTATTTTCGGAAAAATTCTCCACCGTTAATTTAAAAAACTCCGCACTCTCATGCTTTTTCCTAGCCACGACCACTGTTTTCTGAGCGGTCGCTCTCGCTTTCATTTTATCCTCTCCGTAAAAAAGAAATATCATAGTATAGTTATAAAGTTCTTAAAGTTTGTAAAGTTATAAAGTTTTAAAGAGTTTTAATAAAACCAGATAAAAGTTTAGAAATCTCGATGGTTGAATTACTCAATTTATTATAGTCTTCACCATTAATATAACCTAACTGTATAGCTAGATGCAACATAGACCCAGTCTCACCAGCCGAGCCCTTAGCAATAAATAAAAATTGTTTTAATTCCTTATTACTTCTCCTTTCAAAACCCTCAGCAATATTATTCATAATCGAAACACTCGCTCTTTGTATTTGATCTTTAAACGAATAATCTTTATTACTTTTTAAAAGACTATATATATGCACAGTTAAAATCTCCGCTTTTTTCCAGGAAATAATATCTTCAAATTTTTCAATTATCATTAATTTTAATCTTTACTTTATAAACTTTATGAACTTTCAACTTTAAAACTAGCGCATAGCGCCCCAATTATCCCCCACTTTATATTCTACCTCACACACTACACCTTTGGTTTTTTCTAAATCTACTACACTTTGCATAATTTTTTCTATTTCTGGCGCAATTTTAGATACTAAATTTTCCGGCATCTCATATACCAATTCATCATGTACTTGAAGTAAGAGACTGACTTTATTTGATAATCTCTCTTCTCTTTCCCCTTTCCCCTCCGAATAAAGTGGTGCGGAGCACTTTCCATCAACCCCCTCCTTAGTTAAGGAGGGGTGGTTATTCTGATAACCGGGGCGGTTGTGTTCCCTTATCTTCTCAGCCAATATTTCAGATGAGATTGTCGCATCAAACAGCTCACGTGCCGGATATATTGGAGCCAATATGACTTCATCAGCATCTTTAAAAGATTGAGCAAAATCATTTAATAATAGTTTTGTTCGTGAAAAAAGATGTGGTTGAAAAACTACAATTATTTTTTTCTTACCTCCTCCATAGGCGGATCTGTTTTTATCAGAAAAAAATTCCCTAGCACCTTTAAGTGTAGCTTTTATTTCTGTTGGATGATGCCCATAATCGTCATAAACTAACGCACCACAATTTGTTTTTCCTTTAAATTCAAATCTTCTCCAAGTTCCAGAAAATTCTTCAAGCGACTTGATTGCTCTCTTTTTGTCTATTTCTAAAAGGTGTGCGATAGCAAGGGCCTTCTCTGCATTTTT
>CAZIYU010000057.1:0-3852 GCA_964543595.1 uncultured Candidatus Saccharibacteria bacterium
GAGGTTTGTCTGGGACAGGATTAGCCGGGTCGCCAATCGCATAGGTGCGATCGTTGGTATAGCCGGTTTTTGAGACCGTTATTTCATAAGCTTGATTACCAGGCGGGGCATCAACTACTTGTAATAAACCGTCATTATTAGTGGTGTCATCAATACTAAAGGCTGGAATGACTTGATTATTTTCAATATGAATATTAGCTTCTGGTATTGGTTGTCCCAAAGAATCAAATACTTTAATAAAGATAGCACCATTAGTGGAAGCACTTTCTAAGGCTTTTGGGGCAATACGAGTAGTTAAATTCATCGTCGGGAAATTACGACAAGTCGGACAGGTAATTTCCAATTCGGCCAGTTTATAATCAGCCGGAGAATTATCATTTGGATTTCCGCCAATAGTACCATCAAAGGGATCATCAATATTTCTAATGGTCGTTTTAACTGTAAATTCTTTACTATCACGGATCAGGATTTGAGTGGCGGGTATTTTTCCTAATGGTAAACCACTAACAATACCTACATCAGCGTAAGGCAAGTTTCGCATAATTTCAAATTGTTCATTTGCTAAGGCGGTAGCGGTGATTTTTACTCGGGACAGACGAACAACATCCATGGTGGTGACAAAAGCTTGATAGACGCTCATGGCCAAGATCACGAAAATAGCGGCCCCGACCAGGGCTTCCACCAAGGTAAAACCAGATTTTGCTTTTTTGATACTCAATAAGTTCATTGATTCTGTCTGTAATTATATCATAAAAAATGTTAGAATATGTGAATGTTAAAAAATAAGATATTAGTAGTAGGAAATTGGAAAATGAATCCAAGCTCCATCGGAAAGGCTAAAGAAATTTTTAAAAGCCTAAAGAGCTTCGCTAGAAATTTAAAGAAGATTAAATTGGTAATTTGTCCACCTTTTGTTTATTTATCAGATCTGGAGAAATTGGCTGATAGCCAGGTGGTTTTAGGGGCGCAAGATGTTTTTTGGGAGAAGGAAGGTTCTTTCACTGGAGAAATTAGCCCGCGGATGTTAGTGAATGAGAGTTATGTGATCTTGGGTCATTCCGAACGACGGGCCTTAGGTGAGAGTGATGAAATAGTGGCTAGGAAAATTATTTCCGCCATTAGGGCCGGATTACACCCAATTTTATGTGTGGGAGAAAAGGAGCGCGATTTACAGGGAAATTATCTACTATCTTTACGGACTCAGATTATCAATTCTTTAGGTAAATTACCAAAAAAATTAATTAACCGATTGGTGATTGCTTATGAGCCGGTGTGGGCCATTGGCCAGACTGAGGCCTTAGGAGCGGTAGATGTGCATGAATCTTCTTTATTTGTGCGGAAAGTTTTAGCAGAGATCTATGATTCTAAAACGGCGATGACCATTCCAATTTTATACGGCGGTTCAGTTAATCATGATAATGCTAAAGAGATGATTACTTTTGGTGAAGTGCAGGGTTTATTAGTGGGGCGAGAAAGTTTAAAGCCGAAAAATTTTGGCAATTTACTTAAGGAGGTGGATGCAAAATAATTATAAAAAAGAAATTATTTGGGCTTTAGGAATATTTTTCTTTTTCTTTTTTTCTTTTAGTCAATTATTTAATTTAACTGGTAATCTTATTGCTAAAAATGCAACGGTATTTGACTCATTTGAGTTTGTCTTGGGAGAGCACCACCTCCCTTCGCCGACTCAGGACTCCTCCCTGCCCGGCCAGCAAAGTCGGCAGGCGGGCTTAGAAAAGGAGGAGATTAGTGGACACCTAACGGTGGCTTTTGTTGGAGATATAATGTTGGATCGGGGGGTAGAGTATTCAGTCAATAAAAATTTTAATGGTGATTATGGTCAATTATTTGCTAAGGTGAGCGAGCGATTAAAATCCTACGATCTTTTGTTTGGTAATTTAGAAGGTCCGGTTTCAGATCAGGGAATGGATGTCGGTGGAATCTATTCTTTTCGGATGGACCCAATAGTACTGCCATTTTTGGCCAAAGCTGGCTTTGATGGTTTTTCTTTGGCCAATAATCATATTCTTAATTATGGTTTGGAAGCTCTGGCAGATACCAAAATTCGCCTGATTGAAAATAATTTCAATATCGCTGGGCAAAAAGTTATTGTTTTGAATGGTGTGAGAATTATGATTTTACCATTTAATCAATTTGCTGATCTCAATTTGGAGCAAATGAAAGAAGAAATTTCTTCAGCCAAATTGGCTAATGATTTAGTCATCGCTTTCTTTCATTTTGGTGATGAATATCAAACATTACCGAATTATTATCAAAAGAATATTGCGCAATCAGCCATTGATTCGGGAGCAGATTTAATTGTTGGGGCCCATCCACACGTGGTTCAGACTCTAGAGCAGTATAAAAATGTTTGGATCGCCTATAGTTTAGGCAATTTTATTTTTGATCAGTATTTTTCACCAGACACCAAATGGGGCGGTTTATTGGAAGTTGATATAAATACCAAGGATAAGAGAATAGAAAAAGTGACCTTGAGAAAAGTCACCTTTAATCAGTATTTTCAGATTGAGAGTATAGAATGATTATTTATCCAAGCGCGGGTGAGGCATTTTATCTATATCTTCTTGTCTAGTCCAACCACCGAGTAAATGCAAGTGCAGATGGTCAATAATTTGTCCACCTTCTCGGCCAACATTAAATACTGTCTTATAGCCTTTTAACCCAACCTTTTTTGCGTCATCTCTGGCTATTAAGAACATTTTAGAGATGATATCCCCGTCTTTTTCTTTTAAGTCCATAATTGATCGAATGTGTTCCCTTGGGATGATTAAGTGATGAACCGGAGCTGACGGTTTGATGTCTTGCAAGACAATTAAATCCTTATTTTCAAATAAGATTTCGGCGGGTATTTCCTTATTGATTATCTTACAAAATATACAATCGTTTTGCATAGAGCTATTTTAGCATAAAACTTGATATAATTACTACTATGCTCAATTACCCGAATTTACTAAGAATTCTTTTAGAAAAACGCGGTTTGAAAATCATGGAGGAAGCCGATGTCTTTTTAAACCCAGATTATGAGCGGGATTTGCACAACCCTTTTTTATTAAAAGATATGGATAAAGCCGTGAAGCGGATTTTGGAAGCAGTGGAGAAAAAGGAAAAAATCGTGATTTTTTCCGATTATGACGCCGACGGCATCCCCGGTGGAGTACTTCTACATGATTTTTTGAAAAAAATCGGCCACGAGAATTTTATCAATTACATTCCACATCGGCATGATGAAGGTTTTGGTTTGAATGAAGAGGCAGTGGATGAATTCAAAAAAGATAAAGTTAAATTAATTATTACAGTAGATTGCGGTATCGCTGATTTAGCTGAAGCCGATTTGATCAAGAAACATAAAATAGATTTAATTATAACGGACCATCACACTCCGAAAAATAAATTGCCCGAAGCTATTGCTATCCTTGATCCTAAAAGAGCTGATTGTCAATATCCCTTTAAGGATTTATGTGGGGCGGGCGTGGCTTATAAATTAGTGCAAGCTATTTTAAAGAAAAATAATTTTGGATTAAAAGAGGGAGCTGAGAAATGGTGGCTTGATATGGTGGGTATTGCGACCTTATCAGATATGGTGCCCTTGATTGGGGAAAACCGAACTTTAGCTTTTTATGGTTTAAAAGTTTTACGTAAATCTCCGCGTTTAGGTTTAATGAAATTGCTTCGTTTATTAAAAATTGAGCAAAATCAGTTGACGGAAGATGATATCGGTTTTTCCATTTCACCCAGAATTAATGCGGCGTCGCGGATGGGGGATCCAGAAGATGCTTTTAAACTTTTTGTGGTTAAAACTGATGAAGAGGCGGATATTTGCGCTCGGCATTT
>CAZIYU010000058.1:0-3840 GCA_964543595.1 uncultured Candidatus Saccharibacteria bacterium
TCATATAAATTAAATTGATAACTTTGTCATAATATAACAAAAGGAGCTATTTTGCAAGCGGTGAAAAGAAACAGAAAATAGTGCTAATGGAAACTTACGGAAGGCGACGGCCTGAGTATGAGCGAATTTTTCAGCAGAAAAATTACGCGTTCTCCAACTAGTACTATTTATTGTTTCTTGACTATAAAACCTTATCTATAATTCCGTATTTTTTAGCTTCGTCGGCGGACATGAAATAGTCGCGGTCGGCATCACGCTCAATTTGAGCGATAGTTTTGCCAGTATTATCAGCCATGATTTTATTTAATTTTGCCTTAAGTTTGATTATCTGCTTGGCGGTGATTTCAATATCGGAAGCTTGGCCTTGGGCCCCGCCCATCGGCTGATGGATCATAATTTCGGAATTGGGTAGGGAATAGCGTTTACCTTTTTTACCAGCAGAGAGGAGGAGAGCGGCAGCGGAAGCGGCCATACCCACACAAACCGTGGAGACATCATTTTTTATATGATTCATGGTGTCTAGGATTGCTAGAGAGGCAGTCACTGACCCACCAGGAGAATTTATATAAAGGCGAATATCTTTTTTAGAATCTTCACTTTGTAAAAATAAAAGTTGGGCAATAATAATATTCGCTACATCATCATCGATTGGCCCGCCGAGGAAAATAATATTTTCCTTTAATAGGCGCGAATAAATATCGTAGGCGCGTTCGCCGTTTTGGCTTTTTTCTATAACTGTTGGGATTAAGTAACTCATAAATAAAGTCTATATTAAAAAATAGAAAAACACAACTGCTCCCGGACAAACTTACTTTTTCTTTGCACGATAATAATTTTGTCGTCACAAAATTATTTCTCTACTCCCTCAGTTTCTTGCTAGAAACTTCAGTCCGTAAGGCACGAAAAAGTAAGTTTGTCCGGAAGCTTATGTTTGTGATACACTGTTTCATATGCGTTTACATAGATTTTATATAGAACAAAAGATAGCTAAAGGGGGAGAGATTACCCTAACCGATACTGAGTTAATTCATCAACTCGCTAATGTTTTTCGGTTCAAGAGTGGCCAGAAGATTATTGTATTTGATGGTACTGGATTTGAATATGAAGCAGAGATTATTTTAATTAATAAAAAAGAGATTAAATTAAAAGTTTTTGCTAACCAAAGCTCGGCCTTTGGTAATTCCAAAAGCCTAGCCTTGGTTAACCAAGTTTCACTTTTTTTATCTTTAATCAAGAAAAATAATTTTGAATTAGCTACGGAAAAATGTACGGAAATTGGCGTGGCGGAAATCCATCCAATCATCTCTGAACGCAGTGAGAAAAAAGATTTGAATATTGAACGATTAAATAAAATTGTAAAAGAGGCGAGTGAACAAAGTGGGCGAACTACTCTCCCACAAGTATTTCCCATTATTCCTTTAGAGTTAGCCGTTTCACAAGTGATAAAAGAGGGGAAAGTGGGATTGGTGTTTCACACTGTTACTGATTCTTTCAACCGCCCCCGTCGTCAGAATGACCACCCCTCCTTAGAAAAGGAGGAGAAAGGGGAGCCTCTCCTAAATCCTCTCCCAAGGAGAGGATTTTCTGAAAGCCCCCTTCCTTGGGAAGGGGGTGTGGGGGTAGGCTCTGATGTGGCAGCCTTTGTTGGGCCAGAGGGTGGATGGACTGAGGCGGAAATGGAACTTTTCAAGCAAAACAATTTTCAGATTCTCTCTCTCGGTTCTAATATTCTCCGCGCCGAAACCGCCGCGATGATTGCTATATGGGAGGCCCTTCGGTTGTAGTAATAATCACCCGTAATTATCTTAATTAGAATTAGTAAATCCAGCAAAACTTTCGCTATAGCGAAAGTTTTGCTTTGTGATACAATATGATTATGAGAAAATATTTAAAATATAAAGGAGTTACGGTTAATCGTTTTGGTATACCAGTATTTTCATCTGATAAAAAGAAAAAGGGTGGGGAGTCTAAAAGGTCTCAAAGAAAATATTCCGATTATAAACATTTTATTTTTAATTTTGCGCTTACAGCACCTAAAGATTTAATCGTGATTTGTGATTTTCCGTTTAGCAGAAGAAGCGAGCGGGATTGGTTTCGATATCAGCTGAAAGGATTTAATTATACAAGAATTCAAAAAAGTGTCTGGGTCGGTCCATCTCCACTGCCAAAGGATTTTCTTGATTACATAAAAACCATCGGTCTTTTGGATAAATTAAAAATACTAAAATTAGCCAAGCCATATTCAAGAGACAAGTAAAACTTTCGCTATAGCGAAAGTTTTATAACTGGACAAAATTTTATAATAAGTATAATCTTTGTTAGGAAAAAAGTTCCAAGGAAAGGAGGTTAATCATGACTAAAGGAAGCAGACCAGCGAGATGTATTCGTAGTTATTACAGAGTTGCTGATAAGTTTCACGATTGTCATTACTGCCGGATCCCTATCATGCCAGGTGAAATGTATCACGCCGAGGTCTGGGTTCAAGACCGGAAACTTAAGGTAAGAAAATACCATCATTCCTGTCCAGAAGACCCACACGATGAAGAAGAGCGAATAAAAAGGGAAATTGAAGAGCAAGAAAAATCTGAACCTGAGTCTGAAGAAATGGACATGGCAGCGTAAAACAGCAAGATTATGAGTCTTGCTGTTTTTAATTTAATATTTTTAGGAGAAATTATTTCTGATTCTCTAACCATTCCAATACCTTCTCGTTCGTAAGCATCATTTCCACATAGGCTTTGGTGCGATCCTCGGTGGCATCTTTATAAGTCTTTAAAAGATTTTCTACTTCTTTTTTGACGATTTCTGGATCAGCTTCAATTTTTTCTTCTAGGGCAATTTTAGTAATTATAAGTTGGACCTTAGCTCTCTTTTCCGCATCGGGTAGCCACTCTTTAGCCAAATCCTCCTTAGTCTTTTTTAAATGATTTAAATAATCTTCTACTTTTAAACCAGCGCGAGTAATATCATCTTCAAATTGGGCCTGCATTTTTCTTAATTCGCTTTCCACCATTATCTTTGGCATGGTAACTTTAGTATCAGCTAGAATATTTTCGATGATAGCCATTCTTTTTTTGTCTTTGGCTTTGAATTCTTTTTCTTTTTTAATACCTTCGCGGATTTTATTTTTGAAATCTTCCACCGTTTCAAATTTACCAAGTTTTTTCACCCAGTCATCATTTAGCTCTGGTAGCGGAATTTCTGCCCCTTCTTTCTCTTCGGTTTTGTTTTCTGGGTCCGGCACTTTTTTATTTCGAGCATTTTCTTGAGTTTGGAAGTTTTTACGAATTTCATTTATAGTCTCTTCCAACTCTTTATCAGTGGCCTCAGTTGGTTCAGCTTTTTCTTTATTCTCCTTTTCCGCAATCTTTTTATAATCTGCTAATTTAATCTCCGGCATCACAGGCCCCAACATTTTAAATTGTAGGGGATTACCGACCGCAATTTTGGTAATCTGAATATTTGGCAAACTGATGAAATGTGTTTTACTTTCGGCAATTATTTCGGCAAAAACATCATTAATGGCCATCTCCGCCATTTCTTGATAAATAGCTAGTTCACCCACATGTTTGACTAACATGGCTTCTGGCACATGACCAGGTCGAAAGCCCGGTAGACTGAGATTTTTTTGGATTTTTTCTATGGCCTTAGCGCGGTGATTAGATACCACTTCATTTTCTATCTCACATTCAATTTCGACCTCGGAATCGGCTAGATCCTTAGTCCCTAAAATTTTATATTTTTTCATCCCCTGAGTCTAACTGATTCCTTCTTCTTTTTCAAGTTCTGCACTGGCCTATGATACAGTTGACACTAGATTGAACATTGAAAACAATGAAT
>CAZIYU010000059.1:0-3840 GCA_964543595.1 uncultured Candidatus Saccharibacteria bacterium
GGGTGCGTCACGTGTACGTGACTTATTCAAGGCCGCTAAAAGTATGGCGCCGGCTATTATCTTTGTAGATGAAATAGACGCAGTGGGAAGAGTGCGCGGAGCGGGAATGGGTGGAGGGAATGATGAACGGGAGCAAACTTTGAATCAGATTTTGGTGGAAATGGATGGTTTTGAACCGAATGAAAAAGTGATTGTAATGGCGGCTACTAATCGGCCAGACGTTTTGGATCCGGCTTTATTAAGACCGGGTCGTTTTGATCGGCGAGTGGTGATTGATTTACCGGATCGGGCCGATCGCGAAGCAATACTGAAAGTACATGCTAAAGAAAAACCATTTGGTGAGGATGTAAATTTGACCGTGATTGCCGAGCGCACGCCGGGTTTTTCTGGAGCCGATTTATATTCTTTAATGAATGAAGCGGCCATTTTAGCGGCGCGAGAAAATCGCACCAAGGTGGCACAATTTGATTTAATTCGTTCCATTGAAAAAGTGATGATGGGTCCAGAAAGGAAATCGCATCTATTATCTAAAAAAGAAAAAGAATTAACGGCCTATCATGAAGCTGGTCATGCCATTGTTTCATCTGTCTTGCCCTATGCTGATCCAGTGCATAAGATTTCTATTATTTCTCGCGGGCGGGCGGCGGGTTACACTTTGAAATTGCCATTGGAAGATCGGAAGATGCAGAGCAAGAAAGAATTCTTAGATGATATTACCGTGGCTCTCGCTGGTTATGTCACCGAAAAAATGATTATGGATGATGTGACCACCGGTCCGTCAAATGATTTGCAAGTGTCTACCGCTTTAGCTAGAGAAATGGTAACTAAATATGGTATGTCAGATAAAATTGGAGCCTTAGCTCTGGAAGGAACTGGTGGCACTACTTTATTTGGGAGTCGCGGAGTAGGGGACAATGAATATTCCGAAACCGTTAGTACTTTAATAGATTCGGAAGTGTCAGCTATTATGAGTAATGCTAAAGCTAAAGCGGAGGAAATAATTCAATCCCATCGGAAGGCTTTAGATGCTGTCGCTCAGAAATTGATAGAGGTGGAAACCATTGAGCGGGAGGAATATGAAAAAATAATTACTGCCCACGGCATTATGCCGAAAAAGAAACAGGATATTGAACATCAAAATTAATTTCTAAAAATTATGGACAGAAAAAAAGCTATAGCCTTTGCAATAAAGATTTTCCCTTTTGCTTTGAATATTGCTATTATCGATTTTTTAATACCGATTAAATATGATTCAGTTTTGGATCATTTACCATTACTTGGTCTATTAGTTACAGTGGCTTGGACCGCGTCTAACTTTTTAGATTTTATAATCGGTTATTTAACAGATCATGTCGGAGTGAGAAAAATATTACAGATAGGAGTAGTCATTTGTTTTATTGGCTCTTTATTATTTGCTATGTCAGATAATATTATTATTATGACTGTCGCTGTTTTTCTCTGGGGAATAAGCTATATCATAATGACGGTTCCCTCAGATACTTATGTTTTATCAGAATTTCCTAAATCATATCGGGGCTCGGCATATGGTTGGCTTTATTTTTCACAAAACATTTGTTATGCCTTAGCCCCTCTTTTAGCTTACCTTTTTATAGTAAAACTTGGTATTAATATATCAATATTAATCGCCGCTTTAATTGCCGCTATTTCTTTTCCACTTTTTTCTAATGTAGAGAGTCATAATAAAAAGATGAGTTTAGTCACTGGCCTAAAGCATGCTATTTTTGAAAAAAATATGCTGAAAGAAATTATAGAAGATTTTGGTAAAATGGGTCTTAGGCACTTTTCTTTATTATTAAATGTTTTTATTTCTAGTTTATGGTTTATGGTGGTTTTAATTGGGGCGCCACTTTTATTCTTCCATAATCAAGGAGATCTTTTCCATGGTGCCTTATTGTCATTTTCTTTTATGTTACCTTTTGCTCTGATGATTATGTTATATGGTCGGATGGCTAATTCACAAAAGAGACGAAGACGAATGATTTTTATGGGTTTTATATCTGGTGCTATTTCTTTAATAATTTTCTATTTTATTCAAAATTTAAATTGGCTTTTTGTGATGGCTTTTATTACCACGGTCTTGGTTTATATGGGTTGGTCGGCGAGTGAAATAGAAGTATCGGATCATTTACCAGAAGGGGAGAAGGGTGAATATATGGGTATTTATACTTCAGCTCGGGATTGGGGTTATGATTTAGGGCCATTATTTTATGGACTCTTGGCGGCCATTAATCTGAAGCTACCATTTCTTATCACCGGTATTCTTATTTTAATTGCCGGCATTTTATCTCTTTTGGCTCATATCTTTTCTAGGAAGAAAGAGGCGATTTTATGATTTTGGTGCGCGTGCTAGGACTCGAACCTAGGACCACGGAGGTATAAGCTCCGCGCTCTACCAACTGAGCTACACGCGCATCGTTTAATGATATTACCTTATAATTTGATACTTTTCAACCGCCTTGTCAGCAGACTGACATTCCTCCTTGACTAAGGAGGAAGAAGCCGGGAACCCAAATTCGTTACTCTTTTGGCTCCCCCCTCCTCAGTCGAGGAGGGGTGGACATTCTGATGGCCGGGGCGGTTGTTTTTGTTCTACTCAAAATGAATCGCTTCACCATCACTTTTACGATGGGTGAGCTTGGCCATGAGAAGAGGGTATTTGGAAAGGGATTCGTCTTGCGTGAGGAGATACTCGGCTTCGGCGCGGGCGGCCTCCACCATTTTGAGATTGCGCAGGGCTTCCATGCCAATATCAGAAATACCCCATTGTTTATTGCCAGAGAGTTCACCAGCGCCTCGGAGTTTTAAATCAAATTCAGCTAATTCAAAACCATTTGAGGAATTTTTAAATGCTTTTAATCGGTCCACTGTTTTCTGCGTTTTGCTATCAGCAAAAACATAACAGTAGGCTTGGTCATTACTGCGAATCACACGGCCACGAAGCTGATGAAGCTGAGCGAGGCCAAATCTTTCCGCCCCTTCAATAATTATTACTGTGGCATTTGGTACATTTACACCCACTTCCACCACGGAGGTAGCGACCAATATTTTTATCTCACCGGCCTTGAATTGATCCATGACATATTCTTTATCAGCGGGCGGCATTTTACTATGTAGGATTCCAATCTGATCTTTATATTCTGGAAAAATATCTCTTTCTAATCTCTCCGCTTCTTCAATGACAGACTTGGCAATCACCGCTTGCTCCTTGGCTGGATCGGGTACGTCGATTCTCGGGCAAATGATATAAGCCTGCCTACCAGCAGTGAGTTCTTTTTTAATTTTGGCGTAGGTATTTTCTCTTTCACCTGGTAAAACTATTTCGGTGATAATGGGTTTTCGGCCAGCCGGCATTTGATCTAATAAAGTTAAATCTAAATCACCGTAAATTGTTAATGCTAAAGTGCGGGGAATTGGGGTGGCGGTCATGGAAAGTAAATGCGGATTGATACCTTGTTTTTGCGCCAATTTTTGTCTTTGCGCCGTGCCAAATCTATGTTGCTCATCAATAATCACATAGGCCAAATGTTTAAACTTTACCGATTTTTGAATTAGAGCGTGGGTGCCAATTAAAATTGGTATTTCGCCATTGTCCACCCATTTTAATAATTGTGCTTTAGAAATATGAGTCCAGTCTTTTGGATTAGTTTTAGAGGGGAATTTTCGGCATTCTTTACCGGTAATTAAACCAATATTTACATTGAGATAGGTAAAGTATTGAATAAAACTTTCAAAATGTTGTTTGGCCAAAATTTCCGTGGGCGCCATATAGGCAACTTGGAGGTGGCCGAAGTCCTGCCTATCTTTCTTCTCCCCCTCATT
>CAZIYU010000060.1:0-3731 GCA_964543595.1 uncultured Candidatus Saccharibacteria bacterium
GAAATCGCCGAGTCCGGGGCTGGAAAAAATACTTTTGACGAAAAGTATTTTATTGTGGCTCACGCTATCCCGAATGTAAAGCATACCAATAAAAATCAAAGGTTCCTGACACCTTTTTCCTTTTTCAAACAAGACATATATTTTGTAAAACCAATAGTTGAAGAAACCCTTCCGTTTGGACAATGAAGAATAAAATTCCAATAATATGAAAATGGATTATTTTTAAATACTTCTGGCAAAAATTTTGTGCTGAAAAATGTGATAAAGAATCCGCCATCCTTAAGAACCCTATTGCACTCAGGCAGGACGGAATAATAACAATCTAGGTTATTATCATTACGAATCCCGTCTTTGCTTAGGCCATATGGTGGGTCAGTAAAAATTAAATCAATAGAGTTATCAGGAAGTTCCTTAAATCCATCAATACAATCAATATTTATTATTTTATTTAAAAATTTATCTATCATTTTTCTCTAATTATACCTTTATATACAAAGAAGTACAAGTTTATTTAAAACAAAAAATCTGCTATACTATCCTCGGAGTAGTGAGAGTTGGGGTTTTCTAACTTATGTTGGAAACAGGAATCGTGAATTAAGACTCGTCATCCGCCATTGTGCGGTGGATTTGTCCGCAAGGACAGAGGGAGCGGTAAAAAGCGATAACTGGTTTACGGACACACCAAGAGTTCAGCCGAGCATAACAGTTGCAAACTGAGGGCTGGGAAATGAACGAGAAATAAGACCGGCGACAAAATCCGATCTTCTCTCAAAGTAATTTGCTACTCCCACAAAGAACTTCCCTTCATTGGGGAGTTTTTTGTTGCTAAAATAGTCATATTTTGCAATACCTTTTCGGGCTTGACAAGCAGACTATAATTTGCTATACTTATAAACAGGTTGAACAGTTACGAAACAGCACACGCAGAGTAATCTGCAAACAAGGAGGAAAGACTTTGAAAACTCTGTATCAAAATGGTAACATCCACGTTCAGTTGGATGAAGCATCCGGGCAGGTTTCGATCATGCAAGGGATGCTTCTGGCAAAGACGTGCAAGGAAGGAATCATCATCCAGAATGGTGCGCTTGATGAATCCGCAATCCTCGGCCAGCTCGATGGAGATTACGGTCTTAAGGTCTCGATGCACGCCAGCTCGTGGGGCTGGTTTCCCGCCGAAGTCGTGCGGAGACAATGATGTCGACAAGTCCACTTTGTGGGCGGGAAAAAGTTTCCGCTTTCACGAGTGGGCTTTTTCTTTTATCTATTCATTTCCAAACAATTTTAATGATATAATAAACATTATTAGCCTTAATCTAAAAAATTATATGAACGAAGAAAAAATATGTTGCCCAAAGTTTGACCCCACCCCTTGGGACGGGAAAGTTTTTGAGTGGAATAATAAAAAATTTGTTAAAGATAAAGTCTTCACTTTGTTTTATATGCCAATTAATTTTGGTGGAGTTATGACGAGATTGGTGAAAAAAATTGAAGAGACCGGAGCAACTATGTCAGATGGTCTGGCTTTATCTGACCATACTTCAAAATGGAATATGGATTTATATGTGGCGGTTGATAAAGAAATCGCTGGTACAGAAAATGTCACCTTGAGCGGAAAGTTTCTTAGTAAAGTTTATGAAGGTAATTTTAAAGAGATTGGGAACTGGATGAAAGATTTTGAAAATTATGCCAAAGGGAAAGGCCTGAGTATTAGTAAGATGTATATGTGGTATACCACCTGTCCTAAATGTGCTAAAAAATATGGTAAGAATTATGTGGTGATTGTGGCTAGAATATAACTTTCCGTGCTTGACAGATTACCAAAAATATGCATATAATATAGGTAGAGTTTAAACTGGCAAAACGCCCAAAAACGTGGCAAATGCCACAATGTTCATCGAAAGGAGCGAAGAAAGATGACATCAAAAGAGAGAAAGGTGCTGGGAACCGTGCTCAAGAAGCAACTCCATGAAAGGAGAATCGAGCTCGAACTGGGAGAAGGTGACCTTGTGTCGTCGGTCAACGAACTGCTGAAGTTGGGTATCGAGAACAAGGCACGAATGATTGTCTTGGTCCCGACCAAGCCGTCGGAATCGCTTCAGGCCACCATCTATGCTCGCTGTGGTCAGATAAAGGTTCACATTGTTCGTGATTTGCGGGGGCGTGTGGTTGCGATCCGTTCGCGTCTCAAGCTTCTGGCGGGCATGACAATCAGCCGGAAGGATATCGAGCAGTTCGGACGGATTGTCTTCCAGACCAACAACGGCGGCAAAACGAGTGAGGTTGTGATTTCCGTAACCGCGACCCCGACGAAGTACGGTGAGGTCATCATCCTCGTCTTCTAGTAGCCAACCGCTCGCGCAGAGCAAGGGAACCGCCCTACTCTGTGTCGGGCGGTTTTTCTTTTATCCAACATTTGTTTTATTTTTAAGAAATGCTAGTATATTTTTGATATAAAATTATATGAAAACAAACAAACAGAATAATGATTGGAAAGATTTTAATATGGCCATGAGAGTGCCGAATAAAAATAACCTTTATTATGACGCCATGGAGCAGATAAATATGAGTAATTTAAAGGAGGCAGAAAAACTTTTAAGACAAGCCTTGGGTTTAGATTTAGATTATGTTCAAACTTATATCGGTTTTACACATTTATATGGTCAGTCTGGTCAGAGTAAAGAAGCTAATAGATATATCCAATTGGCTTTTGAGAAAACTAAGAAAGAATTTCCAAAATGGCCAAAAGACATGCCTTGGGGTGTTTTGGAAAATCGAGCTTACTTAAGAGCGATACAATATCAGGCTGATTTATATATTGATAATAAGGAAGAGGAAAAAGCGATTGAACTTTATAAATTATTACTCAAACTAAACCCAAGTGATAATCAAGGGGTGAGGTATATTTTAGCTGGTTTATATGCCGGAATAGATGGTCAGAAAATAGACGAAATGTTTGATGAGGGAAATAAAAAACAAGACTGGAGTAAGTTAGAGAAACTTGTTGCTAGTCAGAATAAAAAACATAAATTTTGGGTGGAACCAAAATATTGAAGCTCGGAAAAATACTCTTTTTCCGAGCTTGACAAGCAAGTTATAACTTGCTATACTTTTTTCTAGAAGGAATCAGATTGTAGAAGCGTAACAGCTTCGTCTGATCCGAACAAAAGGCCGTAGTGAGCCTCCCAAAAGAAAGGAAATCACGATGAAAAGGATGAGTCTGGTCTTCGACAAGAGGATAGAGAAAAGACAGGCACTGACACCCAGAGCTGAGAGTGACATTCGGAGCATTTTGAATTTCATTCATGATGTCATGCTCATGATTCAATTGGGCGTTGAAAGATACACCTGTAATCTTTCAGGGGCGAGGCCACAGGGTATCGCCCAGAAGAATGTCCTGCTCGAAGTCTGTTTTCGGTTCGAGAGAGCTGATCGAATAACTTTTCGTGTTTGCTCACGAACAGAAGATTCGATTAGCGTGGAGATGCTCGGCTACCATAGGTGTGACACAAAACCCATGGCTGGGTTTGCGGCACACTTTACATGTGGCCCCAACGGCATAGGTCATATCTCTCCCGTGTTTCTGAACTGTCACTGAACAAATTGGTGACATATACACCGATAGTTCGCTCGAGCGCGTCAGCAATGACGCGCTCTTTTTTCTTTTATAATATAAAAAATTTTCTGTGCTTGACAACTAATCAAAAATATGCATATAATATAGGTAGAGTTTA
>CAZIYU010000061.1:0-3625 GCA_964543595.1 uncultured Candidatus Saccharibacteria bacterium
TGGTCTACCCTACCCGGGCGGTCCACAAATTTCCAAATATGCCGACGCTTGGAACCCCAGTAGTAGAACAAAGCTCACTACAGGGCAGGAGAAAATAATAATAAAACCTCAAAGATTCAAATTTCCTAGACCAATGATTAATTCCAAAGATTTAGACTTTTCTTTTTCTGGCTTAAAAACCTCCGTCCTCTACACTCTAAAAGAAATCCCAGAAATCACGGAGGATATCAAACAAGAAATCGCCTATGAATTTAAAGAAGCAGTCATGGAAGTTTTGGCTACTAAAACTAAATCTGCTCTTATTGAATACGGAGCCAAAAGTCTAATTGTCGGTGGCGGAGTGATCGCCGATAAAAATATTCGACTAGCCTTGGAAAAAACCGCCCGAGAAACTGGCGTAGAATTTCTCTTACCAGAAATTTCCGCTTCCACTGATAATGCTTTGATGATTGCTTTAGCTGGCCTAGTCAGATGTAAAATGTTAGGTGACAAGTGTCAGATGTCAGATTTCAAAGCTAATGGAAATTTAAGCCTTTAAATTAAAAACTACTAAATTTTACTTTTTCGTGCCTTACGGACGGAGATTTTTAGCAAAAAATCGAGGGAGTAGAGAAATAATTTTTTGATGAAGGAATTATTATCGTGCAAAGAAAAAGGAAAACTTAGTAGTTTTTAACATAATTTTCTGCTAAAATGAGCCGATGGATCCAAAATTCCTAAAACCCTATAATCCACAGGAAACCGAACCTAAAATCTACAAAATGTGGGAGGAAAGCGGTTTTTTTAATCCCGATAATTTACCCGAGCGACATAAAGAGCCCTTTACCATTATTATGCCCCCGCCAAACGTAACTGGTATTTTACATATGGGACATGCCATGATGCTTACACTTGAGGATATAATGATTAGATATCAAAGAATGTGTGGCAAAAAAACTCTTTGGTTACCAGGAACTGATCATGCGGCCATCGCGACTCAAAGTAAAGTAGAAAAAGAAATCGCTAAGAAAGAAGGCATAAATAGATTTGATTTAGGCCGTGAGGAATTATTAAAAAGAGTTGAAAAATTTGCCAAGGAAAGCCACGATACCATTTCTTCTCAAATAAAAACTCTTGGGGCCTCCTGTGATTGGTCTCGAGAAGCTTTTACTCTGGATGAAAAAAGAAATCTAGCTGTCCGTACTGCCTTCAAGAAAATGTATGATGACGAGCTTATTTATCGTGGTTATCGAATTGTAAATTGGGATCCAAAAGGACAGACTACTATTTCTGATGATGAGATAGTATACGAAGAGCGTGAGTCTAAAATGTATACATTTAAATACAGTCAGAACTTCCCTATTTCTATCTCTACCACTAGACCGGAAACAAAAATTGGGGATACTGCGGTCGCTGTTCACCCAGAAGATGAAAGATATAAAAAGTATATTGGTAAAGAATATGACGCGATATTTTGTGGCGTGCCAATTCATATTAAAATAATTGCTGATAAGGAAGTAGAGAAAGATTTTGGTACTGGGGCTCTAGGTGTGACCCCAATGCATAGTATGGTTGATTGGGAAATGGCCGAAAGACATAATTTACCAAAAATTCAAGTGATAAATGAGTACGCCAAAATAATGGTTGGTGATGAAAGAATTTTAAATAAAAAAACAACTGAAGCGAGAGAAATAATTGTCGAGTGGCTAAAAACAGAAGGGCTCTTAGAAAAAGAAGAATCAATAAAACAAAATGTTGCCACAGCAGAAAGAACTGGTGGAATAATTGAACCACTGCCAAAACTTCAATGGTTTGTGGCAGTAAATAAACTGTTTATAATTCCCCACTCTGAAATAAGCGGTATAAAAAACGGACAGAAAATTACCCTGAAAGAAATTATGAAAAATGCGGTCAGTGAAGGTCAGATCAAAATTATCCCTGATTATTTTTCTAAGACCTATTTCCACTGGATTGATAAATTAAATGATTGGTGTATCTCGAGACAAATCTGGTACGGACATCGTATCCCCGTCTGGTACAAAGAGACGGAAATATATTGCGGACTTGAGGCTCCGTCAGACGAAGGTTGGACACAAGATGAAGATACTTTGGATACTTGGTTTTCTTCAGCCATGTGGACATTTTCAACTTTAGGCTGGCCTGAAAAAACAAAGGATTTAGAGCTTTATCATCCTACAGATATTTTAGAGACCGGTTATGAAATTATATTTTTCTGGGTAGCTAGGATGATTATGATGACTGGTTATAATTTAGGAACTATTCCTTTTAAAAATGTCTATTTTCACGGCACTGTTCGAGATGCCAAAGGCCAAAGAATGTCAAAATCACTTGGGAACGGCATGGACCCGATAGAAATTGCTCAAAAATTTGGCATGGATGCCGGCCGTATTGCTCTAATTATTGGGACAGCCCCCGGCACCGATAGTAAAATAGATGAAAATAAGATCCGTGGTTATAAAAACTTTGCTAATAAAATTTGGAATATTACTCGTTTTGTTTTGACGAGTAATGAAGGATTTAATTTGGATACAAAAACAGAACTGACAGAAAAAGATGAGAAGATTTTGACTGATCTAAAAGAAACAATAAAAGATATTACTGCCGATATGGATAATTATCGTTTCTATCTCGCCAGTGAAAAGATTTATCACTATATCTGGCATAGTTTTGCTGATATAATAATAGAAGAGAGTAAAATAGCTCTCAATGGTAATGATGAGCTGGCTAAAAATTCCATTCAATATACTCTATATCAGATACTGATTACCAGTCTTAAACTTTTGCATCCTTTTATGCCTTTTGTGACCGAAGAAATTTGGAATTCTCTTCCGCATCAAGATAAGAAAATGTTAATGATTGAGGAATGGACAGAGTAGTTTTTTAAAAAATAATGATAAGTGAGACCAATGTATTAATCTTTGCCCTGCTTGGAGGCATCGTGCCAGCGCTCTTTTGGCTATGGTTCTGGATCAGAGAGGATAGATTAAAACCGGAACCTAAATCCGCCCTGCTCTCCGCTTTTATCGGCGGAATTATCGCTGTGCTATTAGCCCTGTTTTTTGAATTATTAATTTACTATTTATTGGTCGACGCTAATATGTCTGTAGATCTACGGAGTCCCGCTATTTTTTGGAATACTCTGCAAACCCTAGCAGAAAAATATAATTTACTTGATATGCAAATGCATTTTTGGAATAAGATTGAAGATTTTTTTGTTAATGTAAATTATTCACTCTTTGGAAATCTGGATATCAAAAAAGCCTTTCTAGTAGTTATCATTGCCCCAGTCATTGAAGAATTACTGAAATTTTTCCTAACTTATGGAATTTGTTTGCGTCGAAAAGTAAATGATGAACCTATCGATGCCTCAATTTATATGCTAACCGCGGCCCTAGGTTTCGCGGCTGTGGAGACTACCCTATTCCTTACCGGACCGCTAGCCAAAGGTGATATTATGGATACCATTATTGCTGGAAATTTTCGCTCCATTGGGCCAATGCTAATTCACCTTATCTCCTCGGCCATTCTTGGCCTCTTTATTGGTTTAGCTTTTTATAAAAGCCGAATTAAAAAATTCCTCTATGTCCTACTAGGTCTTATCATTGCCATAATTTTGCACAGTTTA
>CAZIYU010000062.1:0-3578 GCA_964543595.1 uncultured Candidatus Saccharibacteria bacterium
ATCCACAAGAAATAGGCGTTTTTCAAGCAGTCAATAACACTAGGGTAGTTGCGGGGGGGGGGTAGCTTTATTGTTGCCAGAAAAACTTTGACTCATACCTATGATCATATCATATCTTTAGAGAATTTACTTCTTGCCTGGAGTGAATTTGTGAGGGGTAAAAAGAATAAGAAAGATGTGCCGGAGTTCAAATTGAGGCTCTCGGATAACTTGATAAGTCTACACAATGATCTGAAAGACAAAATTTATACTCACGACAAATATGAGGCGTTTAAGGTAAATGATCCCAAACCGCGAGATATTCACAAGGCTAGTGTCCGCGACCGGATATTACACCGGGCTATTTACCGCCTTCTCTACCCCTTTTTTGACAACAAATTTATCTCTGACTCCTATTCTTGCCGTCTAGGTAAAGGTACACACAGGGCTTTAAACAGATTTCGAGATTTTGGCAGACAATCTTCTTTTAATCACACTAAAACCGTCTGGATTCTGAAAGGGGATATCAAAAAATGCTTTGCCTCTGTTGACCAGAAAATCTTGTTTGAAATCTTGAAGAAAAATATTAAGGATGTGGATGTTTTACTTTTACTTAGGACAATCATCAAAAGCTTCTCCAGTGGCGTAATTTACCAAGGACTACCCTTGGGAAACCTAACCTCTCAGCTACTAGTGAATATCTACCTGAACGAATTTGATCAGTTTGTAAAACACAAGCTAAAGATGAAATACTATATCCGGTATGCCGATGATTTTGTTTTTTTCTCACATAATAGGACTGAATTAGAGAGTATTGTACCGATTATTACCACATTTCTAACAGAAAGACTTAAATTAACCATCCATCCCAAAAAGATTTTCATTAAAACCTTGGCATCGGGTATGGATTTCCTCGGTTGGGTGCATTTTCCATATCATCGGGTATTGAGAACAACAACTAAGGTTAGAATGTTTAGAAGATTAGAAGAAAGTCAGAAGGAGGAAACCACTGCGTCGTATCTGGGTATGCTTAAATGGGGGAATGGGAGGAAATTGCAGGAGGAGATATTGGAGAAATATCCAACAAAGTAATTTTAAGGTTGCAATAATAAGACATCGGTCGCTATGTTATTATTGCAATTAGCAGTAATATTTTTATTTTTTAAAAAGCAAAGTATGGTATAATATTAATTATTAGTTTATTAGCATAATTTTATAAATATATGGATACAAATAATCAAAATGTGAATCCAAACGAGGTGAAGGGCTGCAATTGTCCAATGTGTCAGAAGTGTGGTTGGTGTCCTAGTGCTTGTTTAAAAATAAGGGGGCATAAAATTGCCGCCATAATTATAGTAATTATTGTTTTGGTTTTTATCGGAAAAATGTTTTTTTATGGCGGTCATGGAGATTGGAATAATAAAATAGTAAATACTATTACGGTTTCTGGTACTGGTGAAGTAATAGTTAAGCCAGATATGGCCACTGTTTCCTTTGGAGTAGTGAAATTATCCGCTGATGTTACCACCGCTCAGACTGAATCGGCCACTAAAATGGAGGCGATTTTACAAGTGCTAAAAGATAATGGCGTGGAGGATAAAGATATTAAGACGACAAATTATAATATTTATCCTAAATATGAATATCAAAATTATGTTTCTTATCCCTATGGTAAGCAGGTGATGGTTGGTTATGAAGTAAGTCAGACTGTTTCTGTCAAGATCAGAGATTTATCTACCGCTGGTGCAATCTTAGCGGGAGTGGGTAAGGCTGGCGCCACCGATATTAGTGGTTTGAATTTTACTGTGGATGATGAGGATAGTATTAAAGATCAAGCTCGGGATTTGGCCATCAAGGATGCGAAAGCTCAAGCTAAAGTTTTGGCTAAAAGTTTGGGAGTTCGCTTGATTAGAATTACCAGTTATACCGAAGGGGGAGTATATCCGGTTTACTATGGTTTAGAAAAAGCGACGGCGATGGGAATTGGGGGAGGAGAAACAGATGCTCCACCAGTACCAACAGGGGAAAATACTATTACTTCCAATATTAGTATTACTTATGAAATTCGATAGCTAGTATTTAAACCCTGCTAGATATTTCTTTTTCTTTGCACGATAATAATTTTTCCGTCAAAAAATTATTTCTCTACTCCCTCACTTTCTTGCTAGAAAGTTTAGTCCGTAAGGCACGAAAAAGTAATATCTAGCAGGGTTTTATACCGACTTGCTATTCATTTTAGATTATGGTAATCTTAAAAGACCTCGGAGACGGGGTTTTTTAATAAAAATAAGGAGCAAAGCGACTATATTTTTATTAATCCCTTTACCATTTTCACAAAAGTATAAATATAAGAATATTATATATTTGGTAAATTAAGTTTCATAGAATAGTTATTATTATTTTAATAAAATGGTGGGGGATAAACCCCATCTTTAATCAAAAAAACCATGAGTAAACTCACAGAATATTTAAAGGAAACCAAGGGTGAATTAAAGCATGTTAGCTGGCCAACTAAGAATCAAGCCATTTTATTTACCATAATTGTGGTGGTTTTTTCCATTATCGTGGCGGCCTTTTTAGGAGCCTTTGATTATATCTTCGCGATGATTTTGAAATTATTCATTTAATTTATTAATTTTACATTTCGATATTTAATTTTTAAATTTGAAACATGGCTAAACAAAATATACAAGAAGGGAGAAATTGGTACGCGATTCATACCTATGCGGGTTATGAAAATGCTGTCGCCAGAAATTTAAAACAAAGAATTGAATCATTAAATATGAATGATCGGATTTTTGATGTGATTGTGCCAATTGAAAAGAAGATAAAGGTTAAGGGTGGTAAGAGAGTGGAAGAGGAGGAAAAAATATATCCGGGATATGTCTTGGTAGATATGATTGTAACTGATGATTCATGGTATGTGGTCCGTAATACGCCTCGCGTAACCGGTTTTGTGGGGTCCGGTGTTTTTCCTGTGCCTTTAAGTAAGGAAGAAATTGATAATATTTTTGGTCGTATGAATGCCGGCACGGTAAAGCATAATAGCGGTTTGGTGATTGATGATGCTGTCATTATCACTGACGGTCCATTTAAGGATTTAGAAGGTAAAGTCAGTGAAATTGATAATGATCGCGGTAAGGTGAAAGTGCTGGTATTGATGTTTGGCCGGGAGACTTCTGTGGAATTGGATATGTTGCAAATTAGGCGGATTTAAGTATTATTAGGACTCTAGTCTGCTTCTGGCTAGTTTTAATTCGTTAATTACATTTGTAACATTTGTTCATTTGTAGATTAGTATCATAATTTGTATGAAGAAAATAACAAAAAAATTAAAATTACAGATTCCCGCTGGTAAAGCTAATCCTGCTCCACCAGTTGGTCCAGCTTTAGGTCAGGCCGGTATTAATATTGGTGATTTCGTGCAAAAGTTTAATGCCGCCACGGTTAAGCAGATGGGTGATATTGTGCCAGTAGAAATTACTGTCTATGAGGATCGTTCCTATGATTTTA
Organism: uncultured Candidatus Saccharibacteria bacterium; assembly: GCA_964543595.1. Classification (GTDB taxonomy): domain Bacteria; phylum Patescibacteriota; class Minisyncoccia; order Phycocordibacterales; family GWA1-40-21; genus CAIJXO01. The sequence goes on from CAZIYU010000062.1 coordinate 3,493, forward strand.
AATTAAAGACTCCACCAGCTACTGGTTTGATTTTGAAAGCAGCTGGTCTGGAAAGTGGTTCTGGTAAAAATACCATTAAAAAAGCT
>CAZIYU010000063.1:0-3578 GCA_964543595.1 uncultured Candidatus Saccharibacteria bacterium
AAAAAATATTTAAACCCCTCTCAATACTTAATCTGCACCAAAGGTGCTTAGTTTAAGCTACAACGCCTGTACGTGGAGGAATTCTAAGTTTCTTATTTTTGAGATGGTCCGGTAAAGCTCCCGGGTTATTTAGCTCGCTACTTTAGCATATAGCGCCTACAGAGTAGTTTTCTAGTTGGCAGGTAAAGATATTTCTGATAAGATAATTGGGACCATGATTAAGAAACCGGCCATAAATAAGGACCCTTTTGACTACCTAAACGCCTATCAGGAGCAATCCTTTACCTGGGCGGTAAAGGTTTGGGATAAAATTAAACCTCAATTTTCGGAAAGTATAGATTTAGAAATGGTCTCAGTCACCCTAGCGAACATCTACAGCGATTTTTTGCATGTTGCTCTGGGCTATCATGATGATTTTGAAAATTATCTGACTGAAAGGTATGGAAGGGAAAAAGCCAGGATCAACCTGGAGTTATCACCAAAATACAGGGCCAAAATATACAATGCTATGCTTTCCAAGTATGGTGAGAATGACAAGATATCTGATTCTCTAATTGATTCAATCGTGATAAAGGATGGAGACGATACATTTCATAATCCTTTAAACGATAGCCAAGAACTGGCTGTAAGTAGTTTTGTTTCCGCTAAGTTCAATTACTAAAATGGAAAAAGAAAATCTTAAAAAAGAAGTTCAAAAATGCGTTTGTGACGAACCACAGTGCGCAAAATGTATCGGTGTGAACTGCCAGGATGACAATTGCCCAATTCATACCATTGAAAAGAAACTTGCTTACCGGAAAAGACGGAGCCACACTTCGTAAACGTCTCTGTAGCGACAAAATACCTAAGGCTGACCCGGAATGTGACTATTGCAATTATATAACGGCTGTAGAAAGCCATAAATAAAAATAACATGAAAATATTTGAAATTGAGGGAAATGTAAGGAAATTAATTATGGAAGAAGTTCAATCGACGATGAATCCGTCATATCTGGAATTCTATAATAATGGAGAAATGCATAAACAGGTAAAAAAGGAAACAAAGGCTAGAATAGTATCAATATTTGATAATCCAAAAATTACGAGAGAGCTAATGGGAAATCCCGATACATATTATGGGGATTTAAAAATATTCTGCGAGAATAATAGAGCAAGAAATGATTTTAATATTATTTGGTTAGATTATCATTTGCGATATAATTCAGCTATAGAGGAAGACCTACAGACGTTACTGTTAATAATGAAGGAGAAAGGAACTTTGTTCATTACTCTTTTGGATGAGAAAGAATTTAAAAAGGAAGATGATCCCGGAGGGAAATTTAGTGAGGCTGCGATGTTTTACATGATTTGCGAATATTTTGCAAAAAGAGGGATAGAAGTAAATATGGAATGTAAGATAAAAGATTTGAACGCCTCGACCTGGAAAGAAAGAGAGAAACTAGCAACATATAAATTTACATGGGTAAAAAGAGAAGGAGTGCTAGAGGTTTTTATAACCCTGGAAGGTATAGTGGGAACCAAAATAAAAAAATAAAATGCCCACAGACGATCACGATTTGCAGGAAATAGCGGACCTAGTGAATGAAAGTGGCGCGGATGAAGCCAAAGAGATTATTGAAATTACTGACGGCCCCCTTCTATTGATTTCATTAATTCTTTACGGGACTCGAGATATTTCATAAAAATTTCATACGCACAACCACACTTAATGGCAAAAAATATATCCTTATCAAGCTTTTCTACCTTAAAAGACAAACCACTCACTTCATTAAGTATTTTCCACTCAGAATCTTTAAATTCATAAAACCTATTGTCTATAAGCTGGAATGTTGTTTTGCCATCAAAAAAACTAATTGCAAAATCCTGGCTATATTTTTCTAATTTATTTTTTGTTTCTTCTTCAAAGGAAACTACTTTATCATAAGGAGCATTATAAATAATCATCTTTCTAAAATTAAAAATCATTTTCTCAATATCAAAAAGATCACAATTACAATGGCTAATTATGTCTTTCAAATTTTTATTTCTCTCCTGAAATTTTTCTTTTCTTTCCTCTAACAACTTCGTCATTTTTTCATTCAAGTTCATTTTAATTATTTATATTAACCACTGACAAAACCTAATAATGGCCCAAAATTCAGTTAACAAATATTAGCACAAAAATATGAATTAAAATAGCCAAATTTACCAGCAAACCTCCACCTTGGTATTAATCACACTCTCAAGATAATTCTCGGCATCTGCCATACCGCCTATCTCATCAATCATTCCTAGTTCTTTGGCTCTTTCTCCTAAGACGGATGAACCGTCAGCAAAACTTTTGACCGCTGCTACAGTAAGTCCGCGATTCTCAGATACCGCCTTAACAAAATTATTATAAATAATATTCACATCTCGGAGGAGCATATTCTTATCCTCAGTAGTCAATGGCTTATCTGGAGTACCAAGATCCTTGTATTTACCTGAAGTTATCTGCTCATAAGATAATCCTTCTTTTTTATTCTTTTCTACATTACTTAAATAAGACATTGTTACTCCAATACTACCCACATCAGAGTTAGCAGAAGCAAATATCTTATCTGCACTACTTATGGCCCAATAGGCAGATGAGGCGCCTACATTCCTTAAAACGGCTACCACAGGCTTTTTACTAGCTTTAATAGCATTAGCTATCTCTTCACCGGCTACCGGAGAACCCCCACCAGAATCAACCTCAACAAGGATAGCTCTGATACCTAAATCCTCATTAGCTTTTTTTATATACCATAGCGCACTCTCACTTGTAGCATAATCGTAATCAAAGTTTGCATCATTTTCGGCATCTATAGGGACATAGGTTAAGATGGTCCCTCGTAAAGTAATACCCTGAACCGAACAAGTCTTGCTCAAGTCAGAATTAGAAGTATCAGCGTAATCACTTGAAGCTAGATTTTCTGAACTACCACCAGAATTTCCACCAAAGACGTAAAAGGAAATAAAACAGCCGATAAAGACTCCGGCGGCGATAACAGCCACACCAATAAGCGCAGGCGATATCTTCTTAAAAATAGCCAGTGCTTTATTTACCTGAACCTTTTCTTTTTTTGTAACATTTATTTTACTCATAAATTTATTTTATTATAGCACAAGATTGTTGAAAGGGTCCTATTTATGCTATCTTTAAGCTTATGAAAAGGGAGATTAAATCACTGATGAAAACTCGGCAAATGGGAACTCTCCCTTATACCTACAGAGACTTAGATAGTGTGGAAGAAATTGCCGATAAGAAAATAGATGGAGTTCACGCCTATTGTTTCTGTGATGGTAAACTCGTACTTGTATATGCTGAAAAGAAAGGAAATTGGACTCCGGTTGGTGGCGCCATAGAGAAAGGTGAAAGTGTAGAGGGGGCTGTTATTAGAGAAGTAAAGGAGGAGACGAATATGAGGGTTCTGAAACAGAAGATAATTGGTTATCAGGAAGTCTTTGAACCAGATAGAGTTCATGTTCAAACTAGATCAATTTGTATTGTAGAACCTTACGGACCATTTGTTTCTGATCCTGATGGTGGTGAAATTACAGAGATAAAACTCATAGAT
>CAZIYU010000064.1:0-3449 GCA_964543595.1 uncultured Candidatus Saccharibacteria bacterium
TTTCATACACTTCATATTCTAGCAGAAGTGTTGCACTTACTTGTTGAACTAGCTATTATTTACCAGTTTCCTTTAATAGAGTATCGTAAATAGATTTAGCCTGCTCATACCTGGTATCCAGTTCATAGGCGCTTTTAGCCTCGGCCAAAGCTTCTTCCTTCCTCCCTAAGGAATACAAGGCCTGAATCAATTCAAATCTCATAGCCTGCTTTTGTGGAGAAAGTTCAATGGCTTTTTGAATATAAGGTATAGCTATTTCTGAATTTCCAGTACTATTTAATAATGAACCTAGTAAAATATAATATCTAGCATCATCTGGTACTAATTCAATTTGCTTTTTTACTTCATCTACAGCCAGTGCCATAAAATCTTGCTTAATTTTTTGATCAACTTCTTTAGTCTTAATAACAGATGGGGTATAGCCAATCAATTGCTCGCGAATTTCCGAATCCCCCATTGATTTGTATGATAAAGCAGTCTTGAATGATTCCATACCGAGAGCAACTTGACCACCTTGCGTTAGTCTCAAAGCTCGAATTAAACTTTGATTAGCTTTAATTCCAGGAATATTCACAAAATAAACAGCAGCCCCAGTAAGAATTACAATCAGAGGAATTAAAATATAATTCTGATATTCTTCATTCGAAATGAAATCCGAAAAATAATTAAAAGACTTACCTCCCTCCTTATCCTCTACCAAACGTGAATGGATATAGGCTAAAATAGTAAAGAACATCAAATAACTTACCAAATTATCGAAGACGAAAATCGTCTGAAATAAATACCCAAGCAAAAGTCCAGAAATTAAACTTTTTTCAGTAATACTTAGATTATCCTTTCTAAACCACATTAAATATATGGCCAATCCAAACAATCCCAAATATGACAAAAAACCTAAAATTCCACCGGCCACCAAAAAGTCCAGTGGCGCATTATGAGCGCGATCAAACCAGGTCTCTTGACCATACAGACCAGGATCATAATACTTGTTGAAGACATAATTAAAACCCTCTTGACCCCAACCTAAAATTGGCTTTTCTTGAAATCCTTTCAAGGCTATTGGCCAAATTAATTGCCGAGCCTGACCGTTTAAATTACTCCAGGAAATTTCAGCCAATCTGGATAAAGTCGGATTATTTTTTACATATTCGGTATTCCTAGCCCCCATAAAAGCGATAATTGCAATCAGCACAGCAACAATTCCACCCAAAGCAATTTGCCTAATTACTTTTTTCTCCCCACCTGCCGATTCGTGGCGGGCAGGCTTTTCAAAAATGACAATCAATATAGCTCCGATAAAGATACCGCCAACCGCTCCGAGCAAAGCTCCACGTGAAGTACGATAAACGACATAAATAGAAAGAATAGAGACGGCTAAATAAATATAAAATAGAACATTAGCAAAAACCTTCTTAAAAATATGCCAATCAGTTAGATTTTTAACTAATATATCTTTATATAAAAGAATAAGGGTAAAAAAGAAAATAAACAGAAAATAAACAGCAATATAAATAGGATTACCAAGGGGACCAGAGAATCTGGCTTCGGTTGCTTTATCAAGACTGGTTACAGCCATCACTGCCCCAGCGGCCACATTGGCACGTAAAAACCATAACCATAATTTCTCCGTATTTAACATAGAGGAAAAAACTAAAAAATAAGCAAAAAGATGAGCAAAAGTGACCCAACCTTCCATTCGTTCATAATTGCTCCAAAAAGCCTTAAACGGAGCCACGGCATTAATATCAGCCATCAATAAAATAAAAACAAAAAGCCCAATTATTCCTAAAATCCAGGACCATTTCGGCCGGAACTGTTTATCCTTAATAATCAAAATTAGCCAAAGACCAAAAATAATTTCAACTAATATTCTAAAGACAAAAGCCTTGCCAGTAATGTAAGGAAAAAACGTACCATTGACCACAATAAAAGGAATAATTAATGTGCCATAAATACCCGCCCAAATACTGTATTTTAAAATATCTTTCATTTTACTTATCTATATTAAGCATTTGCTTTAATTTATCCTCGGGAATTTCCTTGCCCGAAAAAGTTTCTGCTTCAGAAATTTCAGCGGGTTTTGGCGATCCACCCTTTTTATCCTTGTTTAAATTCTGCAAAACTGCTCGAAGTTCAGCTAGACTTTTTTCATTGACCACTTTCTTCCCACTACCGTTCATATTATTAGGCTGATTATTATTCATTGGAGCTGGCTTAGCTTTCAACTCCTGTAGGGGTACAAAGTCATCGTCATTTGGTAAATCTGGTTTAGGCAAAACTGCCGGTCGTGGCTCTTCCCGCTTAAAAAATTTCGGTCTAGTCACTGGCACTGGTAATGTTTCCCTGCCCCGAGTCTGCTCAAGGGGTTTTTTCTCTATTATTTTATCATTCTTTCTATCATCCCTGATTGGGGTCTGGCCATTATTATGCCAATCAATAACTTCCTGTTCCACCCTGGCTCTATCTATGGCAAATTGCTTTCGCGACATATCTACCACATTTTGATAAAAAGAAGTTCCTGGTTCCTTGATTGGTGGCATAGTGGTGGCCGAAAAAGGCATAGAACTTACCCCATCAATCATTAATTTCAGATAAATTTGAGCAAAACCTAAATTTACCAAATCCTCGGCCGTAAATTGTGGAGCAAATTCCTTTTCTAACACCTCAGCATCAAAAGCCCCCACTCGAAAAGTAATCATAGTTCCGACGTTACCAAAAACCGCCGCCCGCACCTCCTCAGACATCTGCTCAATATACTGATGAGCAATGGTTAGATTTAATTTATATTTTCTGGCCTCGGATAAAATATCAGCAAAACTTTCATTAGCAAAAGATTGAAATTCATCCACGTAGAGATAAAAGTTGGGTAATTTTTGTAATTCTTTCTCTGATACATCAGCCCTAGACATAGCCGCTAGGTAAATTTTAGTGATAAACATGGAGCCGAGCAAATTAGCATTGGCTTCACCCACCCGGCCTTTGGATAAGTTAATAATAATAATTTTATTTTCATCCATCATCTTCCTTAAATCAAAAGAAGATTTAGGCTGGCCAATAATATTCCTAATCAAAGGATTAGAAGTAAATTGCCCGATTTTATTTTGAATAGCCGGTGTCGCTTCCGCGGCAAATTTATCGGTATATTTAGCAAATTCGTCCACCCAAAAAGATTTAACGGCCGGGTCTTTGATATTATCAACGATCTTTTTCCGATATTCCTTGTCGGCTAACATTCTATTTACCCCCAATAGAGTTGACCCAGGATATTCCAACAGGGCCAATAAGGTATTGGTTAAAATATATTCCATTCGGGCTGACCAGGCATCCACCCAAATCTTTTTAAAAGTAGACATTAATCCCGATACCACTAAATGCCTTTTATCATAACCAACGTCTTCTAAAACATTAAAAGAAATTGGGTTTTCCAAGTCAAAGGGAGCAAAATAAAG
>CAZIYU010000065.1:0-3237 GCA_964543595.1 uncultured Candidatus Saccharibacteria bacterium
TTGTAACAATGGCTATAAATATTTTTTTAGAATTTTGCATTTTGATATTTACATTTTACATTATTTTACTTCTTCCCAAGATAAAATGACATATTGGTCCGAAGTGAGAGGAAAACTTGGTGGTGGTCCATATAATAATTCACTGTCATAATTTAAATTACGAATTTGATAACCAGAACCATTTGTCCAAGCAAAACCATAACGGAGATTAGTCGCTAACATTCCCCAGAGAGTGATACTTTGACGTATATGATATGGCGAACAGGAAGAACTGTAAAAAAACCTACCAACCCTTCCTTTTTGGGCAATCATCGCGGCATCAATTCGTAAATTATCAGCGCTTATTAGACCAATATTTATATCTTTTTGGGCGATTAAGCCGATAACATCTGAATTATCATAATTAGTATAAAGTAGATTATTATTTATAGTAATACTTTTTCTAGTAGAAGCACTATCTGGTAAGGTGGCCGCCACAATGGTTAAGCGGGCTCCATTTATTTGCCCATCTACCCAGACATTATCTTCTAGAAAAATAATTCCGTTAGTTGGAAAAGGAAAATTACCAAGGGAAGTTTCATTATTTATACTCCATTCATCACTGGTACAATCACTAGAAATCATTTTAGTTACTTTTTTTAAATCAAAGGTATCATTCGTCTTTAGAATTATATGGTAACCTAATTTACCAGAATTAGCTCGCCAAAAACCATCAATTGTTTGGGCAGCTGTCTTCATCACAGCCATATCAGCGGTAATGCCGGTAAAATCTACTTCGGGAACCGGGAATTGACGGCCAGCTTCAAAGACATCGGTTCGAGACGGAACAGTATTTGGTGGCAAGGGATCGATTGGTGAAATATGGGTGTGAACACCAAATTCATTTCCTCCTTCATCGTCCGGATCATCATAGGCAGCGACGGCGCTGGAGATAATATTATGGGCTAAACCATCAAAACGGATGCCATTATTAGAGTGAATCGGTCCGTATATTTCCGTACCTTCACCAAAACGCATCACACTATTAGCCACCACGGCATATTTAGCCATGGACGGTTTAGCTAACCTAACCTTAATTGTTCTTTTAAGATTTGGATTGTTTACGGTATGGCCGGTAGATTTTATAGTAACTAAGGTTGAACCTAAGTTTGGGGGAGTGATCTCTAGGCTAAACTGACCGATGACATCTTGATTTTTATCTAAAAAATTATGAATATATGGTCCAATCGCACCAGTACCATCTTGAAAATCGGTTGGGGCGTGAGCTAAATGCCAGCGATAATAATCAATACCGGCTTCAGCGATTTGGATGGCGGATTCTCGGTCGGCTGCTTGTTTGGAGGCTTTAATATCAATGACCGCCCAGCCAACTAAGGCTCCTAATAAATAAATAGCAATAACTCCAAAGACAATTACTTGGATTAGAACATAGCCCCCACTTCGTTGAAGCTTCGTGGGGCAGGTTCTTTTCTTTTTTAAATTATTATTAAACATTATAAATTATCCTTTAAATTTCTCGGGGCCACCTGGGTGGTCATGCTTATAGGTATTGGTAATTTAAGTGGGTCATCATCAATTATAATTGTTACTTTTATTAAACGAACAGCTGGGATATCAACGGGTTGAGTTAAAGGGTCGGACTGCCCACCATAATCAGTATCATAATAATTAAAGATGGAGGTCGTGGCATTAGCAATATTTTGAACTAAATTAACGATTATTTCATTGGCTGGATTGTAGGTTAGTGGATTGCCTGAGGGTTTGATTATCCCTCTTTTAATAGTTGTGTCAGAGAGAAAATAACGGATCTTTTCTATTTGCGAATCACTATCTATATTACTATAAAAAGTAAGTGAAGAAGTAGCGGTTTGGACTAAGGCATAAGCTCCCAAGTTTGATGGTGCCATAGAACGGATTTCGGCAGTAATATTTTTTAGAGCCCGCCGGGCTCCTTCTTGGGCCAATAAATTATCACTGGTTATTTTATTTAAAGAAAAGATATCCAGTTGAAAATTTACTACCGCTATGCCAATAAGAATTAAAATAAACATCGCTACTAGCGTTTCGACGACTGTAAACCCCCCACTTCGCTGAAGCTTCGCGGGGCAAGCCCTATTTTTTATTTTAATATTATATGTTTTCATTTTAAGGACTTAAAGTTATCTCATATTGTTGCCAAGGTTCGGATGTATCTATAGTATTAGTATAAGGAGCATAACCATTTTTGGTAATATTTATTGTATAACTGGCTGCCACTAGATCATTAAAGAAAACCTGGCCCGGTGGAACGCAAGCGGAGGTAAAGGTAAAAGAAATATCGGAAATAGTTGGCGTATAAGTAGTACTGGCTGTTTGTAATAATACTTTATAGCGTAAATATTTATCATCATTATGAATAGAATTTATGGTCTGCTCGGTGGGCGTATAATAAGTATTAACTGTCCCATCTGGACCTTTATAATTCCAAGTCAATTTGTCATTATTAGTAGCAATTTGTAGGCGGACGTTATTAGCGCCGGTTTCTAAGGGCTGATCAATCGGTTGCCATAATATTTGGTGAAAATTACTGGCGGAGCCGGTATCAAATGTTGAGGAAAGCAACCAGGAATTTTCCGCATATTCTCCCAGAGTATTTTTTAGATGAATATCACCGATCGGATCAGCAATACTTAAGGTATTATTTGAATCAGAATCAGCATACTTTGTTTGATCAATAAAATCGTTTTGACCAGCTCCACCAGACCAATCGGTTTGGCGAATAAAACCTCGGCCGGTAATCAATGTTTTATCATAATCCGGACCAGTTAATTGAATATTAACATCAGAAAGTGGCAAGCCAGTTGAAGCGTCTTTAACAGTAATTAAGGCCGTTGTCGTCGCTTTTGGAGCAACAATTAATTTCAGATTTTGAGTACTGGCTGGTGCTAAGGTAAAAGAAGTTGAGGGAATAGCCCCAGCTAAATTATAGAGAGTATCCATAAAAGTTAAATTGTAATTATCGCCATCTAGATTATCTATAGTTAGAGTCCCTTCATCGTCCGTGCTGTTGTCTTCGTCATATTCATATATATCTTTACCATCTTTATCAGTACCAATTATCTTTGCTCCATGGAGAGAGAAATCAATATTAGGTACCGCTTCACAAGTACCAGTGACGCTTTCAATTTCTAGTGTACTGATTGGATCAATAATAAAACTAATTTGAGTTAATTGTTGTAATAGAACAGTGGCATGAGG
>CAZIYU010000066.1:0-3193 GCA_964543595.1 uncultured Candidatus Saccharibacteria bacterium
GGATGCTACTAAAATATCCAAAGATGAATCCCTGGAATATGCCGAGAGTATCATCAACACTATACGCGAGCCTTTAATCGTTCTGGATCAGGACCTAAGAGTAGTGTCTGCTAGCCGTTCTTTCTATGAATTCTTTAAGGTAAAGCCTAGAGAAACCATAGGACAGCTTATTTATAATCTGGGAAATAATCAGTGGGATATTCCAAAGCTTCGTAAACTGCTTGAAAACATTCTTCCCAAAAAGACAACCTTTGACAACTTTGAGATTAAACACAATTTTATCTCTATCGGTAAACACGTGATGCTGCTCAATGCCCGTAAAGTTCAAAGAGTGCTTGGAAAGGAATTAGTTATTTTACTTGCCATCGAAGACATTACAGAGCGCAGGGCGATAGAAGACGGTCTGGAAAAAACACGTAAAGAACTGGAAATATTAAAAATATCCAATGATGAAGCCCTGGAATATGCCAATTGTATATTTCAACTGAAAAGTACGCCATATTTCAGTCGAAAAGTACCCCACTTTATTTAAAAAAATAATACTTTTTTACAACTTTTCTTCAATTAAACTTCTCCCTCCTTTCGCTCTTCCTTTTTAAGCCATTCTTTTGTTTCCTTCATCCGATAAGACGGTCCGTTCATATTAACCATGTAGGATTTGTGAGTTAGCCTGTCTATCATGGCTGCAGTAATTACAGGATCTAAAAATATTTCATCCCACCGCTCAAATGATAAATTTGTTGTAATAATTGTTGATTTTCTCCCTGCTCTAAGAGATAAATTTGTAAATAAAAGCTCTGAACCTTCCTTATCAAAAGAAATATATCCAAGCTCATCAGCGATAACCAAATCATACTTTTCAAACCTAATCTCAAAAGCTCTAAGGACACTGGCTCCTCTTGCTTCTTTAAGCTGATTAATGAGAATTGGAACTGTGGTAAAGAGTACCCTGTATCCTGCAATGGCTGCTTTTATGCCAAGTCCGGTCGCAATGTGAGATTTCCCTGTACCAGGATTCCCGTATAAAATTACATTCTGGCCATTTTTTACAAAGTCAAGACTTGTCAGTATCTTTAGTTTATTCTGGCAATCAAGAGGAAGGCATTCCGTCTTTAAATCCTCCATATATTTTTTAGAGGGAAAACCTGCAATTCTAATTCTGTTAAGCACTCCGTTACTTTCCCTTAAGTCATATTCTTTTTCAAGAAGATTAAGTAGAAACTTCTCAAAGCTTAAATTGGCACTCCTTGCCTCAATAAGCTCCTCAACTAAATATTTTCTAATTGCCGGAAGGTGGATTTTACTTGCATATGAAATTATTTTCTCTATTATTTCATTATTTTTATCTTCTTTCATTTAAGCATTCACCTCGCGCCCGTAAGTGAAGTCTTCACTTAACATCTGACCATAAAGAGTGAGCATATTTTTTGAAGTTTCCTCTATCTCAAAACTGCCTCTTTCCTTAAAATCATTTAAATTAATATTTTTCCTTGAACAGATAACTATTATCTTATCAAGACTAACTGAAGCGGGATTTATTTTCTCAAGCTCGGCTATTGCCGTCTCTATTTTCTCAAGGCCGATTTTTCCTGAAAGTTCAAGCAGCTCAATGAAGTTTTTTTCACTCCCGATAAAATATTTATCATAGATACTCTTTAACCTGGGCTCTATCTGGCTAAATGCAGTGCTTCCCTTAAGTGCGCCCGGTTTTAATTTAAGCGTTTTTATGAAGTGGTTTATGTTTACTCTCCATTCATGGCTTCCGTAAGCTCTTTTATGCTCTGAAACCAGAAGCTTATCGTAGTAGCAGAGTATTTTATCAGGATAAACTTTAGTCAGTACAAACTCTCCCACCAGATCATCAGGTACAGAGTAGTAGCACTCATTTACGGTTATGCATGAATATTTGTTTACTCTTGATTCAAAGACCCTTGCAGCGTCATATCTATAAGGCTTTGGGTAAAGATGGCCTCTTTCAATTGAGAGCATCTCTGCCGCATTTTTACCATCAAGAAGCACCTGTGGTTTTAAATTTAATATCTTAAGTTCATCTTTTAAGTAAAGCCTTGCAGCGTCCAGGCTCTCAAAATTATCTTTTTTAGAAAATACTTTTCTTCTGACGTATTCAACACTACGCTCAACGTGCCCTTTTTCATTTGCCCTGTAAGTGTTACAGAACCGGAATGCAAAGCCGTAATAGATAGATAGTTTTAAGAGTTCTTCGGTTGGCTCTTTTTCGCTGCGTCCCACAAATCTTGCCACTGCAACTCTTGTATTATCATAGACGACTTCCTCATATACTCCGCCAATTTCTTCAAAGAAATTAGCGTGAGTGTCAAGAAATGATTCTGTTTTCTGGTTGTGATACAAATCAGCAGATCTGTAGTTGCCTTTTGCTGTAGCAAACACCGGCATCTGAAGTATTGAGGGTTTTTGCCCAATGGTTAACTTTACTTCACCCCAGTCAAACTCAACAGTTTTACCAAATGGATAATCCTGCCTGACAAAAGCTTCCCTCTCACGTCTTTTAATACCAGCAATTGCGCAGCACACAGTAGTATATCCTATGTCGTAGCCTTCAGAGGCTATAGCTTCATAAATGTCTATTTTCTTCTTTAGCTGCTTTGATCTGCCCAGGGCTTTTTTATCCTCATTTTCTTTTAAGAAAAATATGATCCTACTAATTACTGCCTCAGTTAACTTAACCTTTTTTCTGCCTGATGAGTCATACTTTGGTGTTTCTACAATATCAGCAATTAAAGTGGAGTTGTCAGCTACCTGCGTTTGCATTAATATATTTTTCTTCTCTTCATATTCCCTTAAATACCGGCTGATTGTTTTTCTTGAAATATGGAGTTCTTTTTCTATCTTTCTTATTGAGAGCCCTTCATTAAAATACTTTATTATCATCTTCTGCTTATCTATCAATTTAATCATCCTTCCCTTGCCACCCTCTATGTAACTAGAAATAATTATTATTTTTATTACATAGAAATATTAAATTAAGTGGCGTAGTTTTAGGTTAACAGAAACAACCCCCAAAAAACTGATCCAGTCGTAATGTTAGTTTTAACGATATAATAAAGAGCTAACAAAGAAAGGATCAAAAAACATGAAAAGCAGTAAATTCACCGAAGAGCAGATTGCCTTTGCGCTAAAGCAGGCAGAGACCGGGACACCGGTAAATGAAGTG
>CAZIYU010000067.1:0-3175 GCA_964543595.1 uncultured Candidatus Saccharibacteria bacterium
TGACAACGGTTCTTTCCCGAAAGCCTTGATGAACTTCAGAAGAACACAAAAAACCTTACCACATGGAAAGGCCCCTATATTAAGAAAAAACCCATAGATCCATGGGGTACCATCTATGACTATAAATATTCCGCGGCGGATAATACCTATATTTTGCGTTCATTCGGAAAGGACCATGTGGAAGGCGGGAACGATGATATTACCAACGGAGACGAAGATAAGGCAAAATAAGGCCGCCTTTACGTTAATAGAGTTGGTTCTCGTAACAGCCATCGTATTGATAATTATAGGTCTTTCAATCCCCCTATTTAAAAGAACATTCTCCGACCTCACCATTAAAGATTTGGCGTTCAACATATCCAAATTGACATACCTCGCCCGCGAAAAAGCAATACTTCAAAAGAAGAATTTTAAAATAAGTTTTGATTTTCCAGGCGGCAGATACCGCCTTTTAGAGATGGATAATTCGATTGATCCCCCTGCTTATAAAAAATCTGCGGATAAATATGGAAGTGGTTTTACGCTGCCTAAAGGGATGCTCTTCAAAGGCCCCAAAAATGAGATAATATTTTATCCTGATGGACGCTGTGATGATGCTAATATCGATATTCTTGATGAAAAAGGAGCCGGATATACGGTGTTGATAAGAGGCTTCGGAAGCCGTATTGAAATTAAAGGGCTTACAAATGAAAAATAACGAAGGATTTCTGCTATTAGAGGTTATTGTAAGCATCGTGGTAATTACAAGCGCCCTTTTATTCGTAACTCGTTCATATTCCGTTTCAAAACAGGCCATTGAAAGGTCGCGAGATTTATTTAAATCAGGCCTTTTATTGGAAGAAGAGATGTTCGCTTTTGAAGAAAAAGGCGAGATAGGTGAAGGCTCTAAAGAAGGGGAGTTTAGCGATAATAAAGATTACCTTTGGAAGATAAACGCCGTACCTGCGGCAAATTTAAATACTGTTGCTTTAAGCGTATACCGTCGTAATAATCCACAAGAAGTCTATTCGCTGTATACCTATCTAAACAAACCTAAGAATACAACAGGGCAGGTACAATGAACAGAAAAGACAGGTCGGCCTTTACGTTTATCGAGCTATTGATAGCCGTGACCATATTTTGCATAATAGCGGTCAGCGTATATTCCGTGTTTAACGCCGGTATAAGGGTCTGGCTTAAGACAAATCCTATCATAGAGGACAATCAGGCTATGAGGATTTTATTTAATACAGCATCTTTGGATTTAAAAAACGCCGTTGCCTACACTGCTATAGGAACAAACTTTAAGGGCGAGCCTAAAAGAATATCTTTCATGACATTGATTGATGTTGCAGGCGATAAAATACCGCTTCATTCGGAACTGGCAAGAGTGGCTTATTGCTTTGATAAGGATACTAAAGCCATAAAGAGATTAGTAGCTACCAAGGACGAAGGTTTGGACGAAACTAAAGCTAAAAACCAAGAATTCTTAAGAGACGCTAAAGAAGAAGACCTTAGTTTTGAATACTGTTATAAAGAGCCTTATTCTAGCGCGGAATTCACATATAAGTGGAAAGATACATGGCAGGATGAGGCTAAAATACCTCGGGGAATAATAATCAAATTGGGTGAGTTCAAAAAAGTAATATTCATACCAACAGGCGAATTAGGTATTGAGAAATGACGCTTAAAACTAATAAAAAAGGCAGCATACTAATAATGTCTCTATGGATATTAGCAATATTATCCATCCTGGCCATGGGCCTGGGCTTTCGCTCATCCATAGAAGCACGTCTCAGTAAATATAATATGGATAGGTTAAATGCCCTATACTTGGCCAAAGCGGGGGTAATAAAATGCCAGGATCTTTTATCCAATGATAGCAATAGCTATGATTCAATATACGAGTGCGGCATAACTTTGCCGCCCAAACAAAAACTTGAAGATATATTTATGAACGTAAAGTTGGCTGATGACCCTAGCGGGTATTTCAATGTATGCTATAATAACACAGATTCAAAAAGCTATCCCGGCATGATGGATGAAGAGCGAAAGATTAATATAAACAGAGCACCCGAAGATGCATTGAAAAATCTTTTGCAGGCTTTGAACGGGGAAGGCAAACTGCCTATGGGGGCAGGGCAGATAGATGAGATTGTTTCATCAATAGTGTGCTGGAGATCACCCGCGCCGGGAGTGGATGACCACTATTACGAGTCTTTAGTTCCTCCTTATCAATGTAAACACGCTTTCTTTTGTGCCCTAGAAGAACTTCTGCTTGTTAAGGGCGTGAATTTGGAAATTTTTAACTCAATAAAAGATTACATAACCATATTTGGACCTGACGACGGAAGGAACAATATCAATACCGCGCCGAAAGAGGTATTGATGGCGCTTGGTATGCCTGAGATGCTCGCTGATAAAGTAATAATTTTTAGAAACGGATCTCAAGTACTTTTAGACGTCAATACTATGGATTCGGTATTAAGTTCAAATTTACCCGGAGGCCTTACCGATGATGAAGTTTTGGTATTAGGAAACTTAAAAAGTAAACAATGCTTTACAACGGCTTCGAATTATTTTAGAATTGAGTCTAAAGGGGTAATTAACACCTCGAAGATAGAGAAGAAAATAATATGTGTCGCTCAGAGAGACGCCGCAAATAAAGGAGTCAGTAAATTAATTTCTTATCGAGAATATTAAATATTTTTAAAGGCACGTTTCATTTTGAGAAAGAGCCTGTCTTTATTGAGATAGGTGAAGACTCTATTAAACTCGCCTTGATAAAAACCTCGAAAGGCAAAAGAGAGATAAACTCTCTGATAAAAAAAGAATTTTCTTCAAAAGACGATAAGCTAATCGCCGAAGAGATAAAAAAGTTTTTAGAACCGTTCGGCATCTCAAGCCGCAAAATCTTCCTTAATATACCAAGACATCTTGTTACCGTAAGATTATTAAAACTTCCCTCTACGGATGAGGATGAGATTGTTAAAATAGCCAGGATAGAGTCATTAAAGCGCGTTCCCCACGCCAACGAGGACGTTATAACGGCGCACAGGATAATAGAGAAATTTGATGACGGTTACTCGAGGGTATTACTTGTAATAGCGCAGTCCGACGTAGTTAAAAGGCCCATAGATATTTTAAAAACGGCCGGTATAGCCGATATAGAGTTTATAGCTCTTGGTTCGGAATC
>CAZIYU010000068.1:0-3101 GCA_964543595.1 uncultured Candidatus Saccharibacteria bacterium
CTTTGTTTTTGTCCAAAAATTAAATTTGAGCCGAATGTGGTTTATTTCAAACCGCAGGGTGTTCCTATGTGTGATTTACAGATTATTGAACTAACTATGGAAGAAGTAGAGTCTTATCGTCTCCGTCATATCGATGATTTAGAACAAACAGAAGCCGCAGAAAAGATGGGAGCCTCAACTAGTACCTATCAGAGGATATTAAACTCTGCTTATAAGAAAATTGCTGATGCTTTGATAAATGGTAAGGCAATAAAAATTACTAAACATAAATAAAATATGATTACTTTACTAACTATCATCTTAGCTACTTTTTTAATAACATTATGTGTCTGGATAGCCGTCTTCTTTATATTTTTTGAGAAACAATTTTTAGACAAGATTGTGATTTTTTTAGTGTCATTGTCAGCTGGTTCGCTTATGGGGGGAGCTTTTCTACATTTACTACCTGAAGCGTCAGAAATGCTAAGTAGCAACTCTCTCTACGGAACATTTCTTATCTCTTTTGTTGCTTTTTTCCTAATTGAAAAGATTTTTCATTGGCGACACTGTCATAAAAGTGACTGCCCAGTTCACACCTTTGGCTATATGAATCTTTTTGGGGATAGTGTTCATAATTTTATTGATGGTCTAGTAATTGCCAGTACTTTTATTGTTGATTTTAAATTGGGTCTGGCTACCACTTTGGCCGTGGCTATTCATGAAATTCCCCAAGAGATTGGTGACTATGGCGTTCTTATCTATGCCGGTTTTAAGAGTAAGACGGCCTTGTTTTTAAATTATGCAGTAGCCTTAACTGTTGTTTTGGGTGGAGTAGTTGGTTATTTTTTCTTATCACACATTGAAGGTGTTTTACCGTATCTATTACCGATCGCCGCTGGTGGATTTGTCTATATTGCAGCCTCAGACCTTATGCCGGAAATAAGAAAAGAAACAAATATTAAAAAATCAGTTACCGCTTTTGCAATTTTTGTGCTAGGTATTCTTCTTATGTATTTAGTAAAATTAATTAATCACTAATTATATGAAAGTATTAAAATTTGGTGCGGTATGGTGTCCTGGGTGTCTCATAATGAAACCAAGATGGAAGGAGATAGAAGCTGAAAATGTTTGGCTACAGACAGAATATTATGATTTTGATAATGATAAAGAGGTAGTAAATAAATATAACATTACTGATACTTTACCAACCTTTATTTTTCTAGATAAAGAGGATAATGAGATCCTGCGTTTAAATGGTGAAATAGATAAAGATGAATTAGTTAATTTAATTAATCAAAATAGAAATAAATAATTATGAAGGCTTTCATTAAAAAAATAGTTCTTACGTTTATCTTTACGTCTATTTTTTGTGTGGGCCTAGTAGACGCTTCAACTAATAATATAAATGCTTATTTCTTTTATGGTGACGGTTGTCCTCATTGTGCAAAAGAAAGAGAGTTTTTGTTTGGTGATCTGACAAATGAGCACCCAAGTTTGAAAGTATATGAGTATGAAATTTATAACAGTCGGGATAATATTACTCTATTACAACAGGTATTAAAAAAGCTCGGTGCTAATACTGACGGAGTGCCACTTTTGGTTATTGGAGATAAATATTTCGTCGGGTATGCTGAAGGTTTGACTTCTAAGGCGATTAAACAAAGACTCAATGAGTGCTCAATCAGTGTGTGTCCTGACTCTGTGGCATCAATTCTGGGCCTTGTAGAAAAAGATGTTGTGCCAATAATAATAGAAGAATTTACTAATGTAGAGCCTATAACGGAAGAAAAAAATATGGAGCTACCTTTTTTGGGAGAGATCAATATTACTGATTTTTCCTTACCTTTATTAACCGTTATCATTGGGGCACTTGATGGCTTTAACCCATGTGCGATGTGGGTATTATTGTTCCTAATCAGTCTGTTATTGGGCGTAAAAGACAGAAAGAGAATGTGGTTATTGGGATTTGTTTTTATTGTAGCGTCAGCCTCTGTCTATTTTCTTTTTATGTCAGCTTGGCTTAATTTGGTTTTATTTTTAGGCTTTGTCTCTTGGATTAAAATTATAATTGGTCTTCTAGCTTTGCTCGGCGGTATTTACAGTATAAAGGAATTTATTTTTAACAAGTCTTCTGGTTGTAAAGTGACTGGTAATGAAAAAAGACAAAGAATATTTGAGAGAATAAAACTAGCCGTTCAGCAAAATAGTCTGTGTTTAGCAATGGGGGGCATCATTCTCTTAGCTTTTGCTGTTAATTTAGTGGAGCTTATTTGTTCTGCTGGTTTGCCTGCTGTATATACCCAAGTATTAGCCTTAAATGATCTAGCTGGTTGGCAATACTATCTTTATATTTTGGTTTACATCCTATTTTTTATGCTTGATGATTTGTTTGTCTTTTTTGTGGCAATGATTACCTTAGAGATGACTGGTATAACTACAAAATATGCCAGGTTATCCCGCCTGATCGGGGGTCTGATTATGCTAATCATTGGTCTTTTGCTTGTTTTTAGGCCTGAGTGGTTAATGTTTGGATAAAACAATATTTATGAAAAAAATAATTACAATTTTATTTATCGCCTTTATATTTCTTTCATCTAATACCGTCTTTGCTCAGGATAGTAACGGTTTTGTGGCAGATGAACAAATTATGGTTAAGGCAAAGGTGCTGGAAATTGTAAAACAAGGAGATATTATGGTTCCGGGGACAGATACAAAAAGTTTTGTCCAGACTCTTAAAATAGAAATCATTGAAGGAAAAGAAAAGGGTAAAAAATTAACTCTAGAAAATGATTATCAAGTTTTGAAAGATCAAGAAGTATTTTTTCTTAAACATATATCTGATTCAGTGAGCGGAGAGAGTCATTATTCTGTAAGCGAGCCCTACCGTATTCCGCAGATATTATTCTTAGTTGCTCTATTTATCATAGCTATTTTAATCTTCGGTGGTTTTCAGGGTGTTCGGGGTGTTATAAGTTTGATTGGTAGTCTATTACTTATCTTATATGTTCTACTGCCAGGTATTCTTCACGGCATATCTCCGTTATTAGTGACTGTGGGGGTATCTTCCTTGATTATTATTGTCGGTTCGTATATTACTCATGGTTTTAATAAGATGACTTCTT
>CAZIYU010000069.1:0-3087 GCA_964543595.1 uncultured Candidatus Saccharibacteria bacterium
ATGACATGTACATAGTTTACATATATTTTGCGTCCAAGCTATTGAACCATTACGACTGGGTTGACATTAATTTTTAATTTGTTAGTATTATCAGCACGTCGAAAGTTTACCCACCTAAATTAAAAAAGTGGGTAACATTTATTAGTCGTATAATTATTAGTTGGTTGGATTGAGAGAGCGTTCTCGCGCACTTGATCTAGGCAATTAAAAATAAAATTATGGCAGAAGTTTTTAATAGAACAAAGCCGCATGTTAATGTTGGTACCATTGGTCACGTTGATCATGGTAAAACGACTTTAACAGCAGCAATTCTAAATGTATTAAGCCGAGCCGGTAAAACGGTTAAGCTTCGAGGAGTTAATGATATTGACTGTGCCCCTGAGGAAAAGGCTCGTGGTATTACCATCGCCCTGTCTCATAACGAGTATGAGACAGACAAGAGACATTATGCTCACATTGACTGTCCGGGTCACGCCGACTTTATTAAGAATATGATCACTGGTGCCGCCCAAATGGATGGTGCTATTTTGGTGGTCGCCGCTACTGATGGTGTGATGCCACAAACTAGAGAGCATATTTTGCTCGCTAAGCAGGTGGGCGTGCCAAAGGTTATCGTTTACTTAAACAAGTGTGATATGGTTCCTGATAAGGAATTGATTGACTTGGTGGAGGAGGAAGTGAGGGAATTATTAACTAAGCAGGGTTATGATGGTGCTGAAGCTCCGGTTATCCGTGGTTCTGCTCTTAAGGCCCTTGAAGCTACCAATAATGACGATGAATGGTCAAAGTCTGTATTGGCTTTAGCTGATGCTTTGGATAATTATATTCCTGAACCAGTAAGAGATATTGAAAAGCCATTCTTGATGCCGATTGAGGACATTTTCTCAATTGAAGGCCGAGGAACGGTGGTCACTGGTAGAATTGAAAGAGGAACTATCAAATTAAATGAAGAAGTGGAAATTGTCGGTATTAAGCCAACTACTAAGACGGCCGTCACTGGTATTGAAATGTTCAATAAGCAGTTGAATGAAGGTATGGCTGGAGACAATGCTGGAATCCTATTACGATCAACCAAGAAAGAAGATGTCCATCGTGGACAGGTTATTTGTAAGCCAGGTTCCGTTACTCCTCATACTGAATTTGAGGCTGAAGTATATATCTTAAAGAAAGAGGAAGGTGGTCGCCACACTCCATTCTTTACTGGTTATAAGCCACAATTCTATATGCGAACTACTGATGTGACTGGTGATGTGACCTTAAACGAGAAAGTAGAGATGGTAATGCCCGGTGATACGGCGACTTTCAAAGTTAAATTGGTAGCCCCAGTCGCTCTTGAGGAAAAGCAGAGATTTGCTATCCGCGAGGGAGGCAAGACTGTTGGTGCCGGTGCAGTTACTAAAATTATTGCGTAATTAATAGGATACAAAGGTCTCTCCTTGAGGAGGAGTCGGCGACGGGAAAGGTGAGATCTTGGTATTCAACTCTTGAAATAGGTACGTCCCTAGTTCAAGGTAACATACAATCATGGAAGAAAAAACAATTAAAAAGACTGCGAAGAAAGTTGCTAAAGTGGCTCTCAAAGAAGTCGTATCAAAATTACGAATTCGAGTGCGAGCCTATGATAGCAAGATTCTTGATGCATCAGTGAAACAAATCATTGATACTGCTCTGCGGTTTGACGTTAAAGTTTTGGGACCGATTCCTCTCCCAACGGAGATAAAGAAATATACGGTCAACCGAGCTTCTTTCGTCTATAAAAACGCGCGAGAACAGTTTGAGATGAGAGTGCACAAAAGGTTGATTGATATTATCAGTCCTTCCGCCAAGGTGGTGGAGGCGCTGACCAATCTTTCATTACCGAGTGGAGTGAATATTGATGTGAAGATGATTTAACCTCATCCCTAACCCCTCTCCTTGAATAAGGAGAGGGGAAACGGAACAGAGGACCAAAAAACCACTCTGTAATAAGGGTGGTTTTTTGCTGGATGATTTAGGTAAAGTATGTTATACTAAAAAGAGAATGAAATTGAAATTTGGGTATCATTGTCAGTTTAGGTTATATGAACGTGGAATCAACGTTGACCATATTAAGAAGGCAATTATGAATCCAGATAGCAGGCGTGACACTTATGAAGGAAAAATTAAGGTTCAGAAAAAGATTGGTGGTAAAATTATCAAAGTAGTATATTGTAAAAATACTTGTAAAGATAAAAAAGAAGAATACAATATTATCACCGCTTATTATATATAAATAAAAAATATGAAAATACAATATGATAAAATAGCTGATGCCATGTACGTTTACCTTGGTTTTAAGAAAAAGATAGTCAAGACTATAGAAATAAATGATAGCCTACTTGTTGATGTGGATAAAAAGGGCGAGGTTATTGGTATTGAGATATTAAATATTTCGGCTCGTAGTGATATGGCTGATATTAATAAAATTGCTAAAAAAGGTATACCGTTTAGTATTCTCTCTAATTTCCCAGTAACAGCTTAATAATAAAAATAGTATGAATTTTAAACCTAGTTTATTTAAAAGTATAATATCTATTATTGTAGGATTAATTATAGATTTTTTACTTGCAGGCACGGTTAAAGTTCAATGCAACATAATGCCTATCGAAAATACTTCACTACCACCCTACTCCTGCCCGCAACCTTCTTGGCTTGATTTTGCATTTGATCCCGTACCCTTAAGTATTTCATTCATTATTATTATACTGACATATATTATTTGGAGTCTATTTCAGAAAAAATCTATTTGATTTTATAAATAAGTAAAAAAGAGTCTCTAACCCAGGCTCTTTTTTGGTGGGTGGGGAACGGGGATTAAAAGAAAAAATACCAAGTAACCCATGGGTTACTTTAAATAAAAATTTTCGCTATGGCGAGAGTTTTTATTGGGTTTCCCCCTGACAAGGGGGATTAAGGGGGTTTTTTACCCCTCCTTTCTTAGGAGGGGTCGGCATTCTTATGCCGGGGGTGGTTTAGGTGGTGTATCTCTTGCAATTTATTTCATAATCTGCTAGTCTGGTGGAACGTGTTAAAACGTCTGACTGTCCTATAAAAGAGGCAGGGAGGAAG
>CAZIYU010000070.1:0-3026 GCA_964543595.1 uncultured Candidatus Saccharibacteria bacterium
GAAATCATAAAAAATAATAAGACTAAAAGGGTTACCTATTATGAAATTACCAAAGATGCCATTCTAGAGGCCTTAAAAAATCCTAGAGAAATTGATCAGAATTTGAGACAAGCCCAGGAAGCCCGCCGGGTTTTAGATAGATTAGTCGGTTATGATTTGTCTGGTTTAATTTGGAAAAAAGTTCGCTATGGCTTATCCGCCGGCCGTGTTCAATCCCCCGCCCTGAGAATCATCATGGAAAGGGAAAGGGAAATCCGCGCTTTTATACCAGAGAATTTTTGGGTAATTACTGCCGATACTCAAACACCAAGGAAGGAATCTCTGCAAATTACCTGTTCCGAGGAACCGAGAAATGAAGAAACGGTAAACAAAATTTTAGATTATGGCCAGAAAAATAAATGGCTAGTAAAAGATGTCACGGAGTCAGAAACTAAGCGCTCCGCCCGCGCTCCTTTTACTACTTCGACTTTACAACAGACTGCTAGTTCCCGCCTCGGCTTGGCACCGTCACGGACAATGGGTATAGCCCAGAAACTTTATGAGGCTGGATTGATTACCTATATGCGTACTGATAGTGTAAATTTAAGTCAAACGGCTTTGGGACAGATTTATAATATGGTGGAGAAAAAATATGGTAAAGAATATTTACAACCCCATACTTTCACTGCCAAGAGTAAAAATGCCCAGGAAGCTCATGAGGCGATCCGCCCGACAGATATCAATAGCGTTAATGCTGGCGGAAATGACGAACAAAAAAGATTATATAAATTAATCTGGCAAAGAACTATGGCCTCACAAATGACCGATGCCAAAATAATGCGCACCAAGATTTTTGTCCAAGTTGGTAATAGTGAAGACATTCCAGAATTCTGGGCTAATGGTTCCCGTTTACTTTTCCCTGGTTGGTTATCGGCTGATCCCGAAGGAACCGGTGATGATGTCATTTTACCAAAAGTAGACATCGGTGAAGAATTAAAATTATTGGATATTAATGCCGATGGCAAGCAAACTGAACCCCCAAGCCGTTATTCGGAAGCTGGCTTAATTAAAGAATTAGAAAAAAGAGATATTGGACGTCCTTCAACCTATGCCTCCATTATTAAAACCATTCAAGATCGTGGCTATGTAGAGAAAATAAATAAAGCCCTAGTGCCCACCGATACTGGCGATGTGGTCAGTTCCTTCTTGGAAGATAATTTCCCAAATTATATTAGCGATACTTTCACCGCCGAAATAGAAGATAAACTTGATGATATTGCTAATGGTAAAAGAGAATATTTAAAAACTTTGAAAGATTTCTATGGACCCTTTTTGAAGGATGTCAAAGCAAAAGATAAAATAGACAAAGTAAATAATTTTGGTGAGGCTGATGCTATGCATAAATGTCCACTCTGTGCCGGTCCGATGATTATCAAATTATCCAAAAACGGTAAATTCCTCAGTTGTGCCAAATATCCAGATTGTACTGGTGCTCGAAAAATCACTGGTGAGGAAATAGCCGGACCGAAAGAAACGGGCGAAGATTGTCCGGAATGTAAAAAAGGTAAATTGGTTGAGCGTGATGGAAAATTCGGTCGCTTTATTTCCTGCTCTAATTATCCAAAGTGTAAATATATTAAAAAAGATGCTGAATTAGAAAGACAAAATAGTACCGGTGTCGCCTGCCCAACTTGTAAGGATGGTTTGATGACGGAACGCCGGGGGCGCTTTGGTATTTTTTATAGTTGTTCCAATTATCCAAAGTGTAAAAATGCCATCAAGGCTAAACCGACTGGGGCCCTCTGCCCCACTTGTGGCGCGTTGATGATGCTCGGGACAAAAACCATTCCCGAAAGATGCTCCGTTAAAACTTGTGTAAATCATAATCCACACAAAATCGAGAAGATAAAATAAGACAACCGCCTTGTCATCAGACTGCCATTCTAGAATTCTAACTTGAATTGCAACACCTCTCATAAACCTGACTTGGCGTTTGCCAGTTAAGAGATTTTCTTGGCGTGTGGTTCATTTTCCACACGATTTTGTTTAATTCTCTTTGACTAATAGTAGCAAAGTCAAAACCTTTTGGTAGACACGACGGAGTCGGCCGTTAGTATTTTCATTCTTACCTCGTTGTTGTGGCTGGTAGGCATCGGCAAAATATATTGATGCTCCGGTATCTTTTTCAATCATTTTCCACAAAGCGAACTCTGAACCGCGATCATAAGTAATCGTTCCGTTAATATTTGAATGACTCACTTTCTCTTGCACTGCATCCGCTGTCCCATCAGGTAGTAAATCAGCAATTAAATACAAACTTTTTCTTTCAACATGAGTTAATAATTTAGGTTTTGTTTTGCCCCGAACAGTATCTCCCTCCCAGTTTAAATCTAATTCTACTCGATCATGTATGGACTTGGCTGTCTTAGTCCAACCGACATTAATCTCCCTGTATGAGCCATATTTTCGCCGTTTACGACCTCGTTGTGGTAACTGTGGTAGTAAATCTCTTCTGGTTCGGTACAGCCAGGAGTAAATAGTTTGATGATGAATTTTAAATTCATGAGCCAATACTTCTGGTGAAATCAGTGGTTCTAGTTTCTGTTCAAGCGTCCGACTTAAATCAGAATCATTTTCAATTAAACGATATTTCTGTTTAGAGTTTTTTCTTCTTTCTCTGGCCAGTCGGTTAGCGGTTGGGACAAAATATTCACCATTGTTTTCTTTGTTTCTATTAATTTCTCTCGAAATTGATCCTTTGTCTTTGCGTATACGACCCGCAATAAATGACAAAGTCTCTTGCCGACGTAAACCGTCGGCGATGACAATTCTGTCATCTCTGCTAATATGTGTATGCATATGTCCGTTTGGTTGTTAGGCTAGTAACATTCCTAGCATACCAAGCGGATTTATGTTTTACGACCCTTGTTGCATTTCAGAGTAGAATTCAGCATTCCTCCTTGACTAAGGAGGAAGAAACCGGGGACTTAACTTCGTTACTCTTATGGCTTCCCCCTCCTTTCTTAGGAGGGGGTTAGGGGGTGGTT
>CAZIYU010000071.1:0-2909 GCA_964543595.1 uncultured Candidatus Saccharibacteria bacterium
CAATAATTAATAATTAGTTTTTTATAAAAAAATATGTTAATCTATTATAAGAAAGGAGGTAAACGTATGAAATACGTTAAGCCAAAGATAGTTAAGGTTGCCAATGGTGGCAAGCCAGTCACGGCCAATTTTGCACCGCCACCTGTTGAAGTCAGCAAGAAAAAGGGATTGGCGATGCCGAGTTGCCTTAACAAAAGACCCGTAACGTAATGCACGGGTCTTCAATTTTAATATAATACTTATTCAATAGCTTTCTCTATCCATTCTCTTGCGTTCGTTCTTAGTACCTTTTTAATTTGCTCATCGTTTAGATTAAATTCAGTTGACAAAATATCAGCCAATTTAGAAAAATCATCCGGATTCCTAATCTCATTTAAAAACTCTGGAGGAATACCGCCAAAATCTGTTCCGATAGCCAAACTATTTATTCCACCAGTGATTTGAGCTGTTGCGTCAATTCTTTCCGCTACTTTTCTAGTTGAGGAGAAAAATGGTTTTGTCACTCCCAAACCTATGATACCGCCCATAGAGATAAGTTCTGTCATTTCTTCAGACGTTAGGGCTCTATCACCCATTTTACCTCTCCATGCCTCATCTATATCTTCTTTTACCGAACCATGAGTATAAGAGATTAAATTACCCTTATTTAGGTCCCTAGCTAGTCTCATTATGTCTCTTCTGGTGTTAAAATTAGAGTGAGCAAGATCAATGATTAGATTATTATCAAAAATATGCCTTGCGACAGAAATACCCAATTCCGTTAAGCCATTTGTATCAGCTAAAGGCGTTGGTTTATTGTATTGAAAGCCGAAAATTTTAACACCCAAATCTATCAAAATTTTTAGGTCTTCTATTGATTGTATTAAATGAGCACCGGCTTCTAATCCTAAAACTAGGTTGTCTTGGCTTTTAAAATCTCTTCCTCTTTTTATTAGATTAATACCGCACGATTCTCCCATCTCCTTGTATTGTCCTATTAGGTTAATCATTTTATTCCAGCGAGTATCTCTATCGGGATTTTCAGGGTTTGGAAACATATACGAGTCAAAGACTGATCCAACAATGACATCATATTTCCCACGCACAGATTCAGCAACCAATTTAGAATATTCTTCCCAAGAAAATTCGCTTATCTTTTTACCAAATTTTTCCTCGGCAGTTGGAATATCAACACCAAATTGTTCAAGCCTAGTTAAGACTGATTTATCTTCAGGATTAAATCTATCTGGATATGTTGAATATTCGCCCAGATGTTCGGTTGCTTTGGGTACCAACAGGTCGTCATGTAAAGATGATATTTTTTCAGGTTTCATTTTAATCAAAAAGACTAGTAAGATAGGAGTTTAATAGGGGTGGGGCTAGTTCAAATTTAACTTTTTTATCTTCTTCATTTCCGTATTTTGCGGCAGCATAAGTGTAAAAAGTCAAAATAGGTACTACTAAGCTTTTAAGTGGTAATTTTGATAAGCGATTAAAATAGTCTTGTGATATACCACCTTTGTAGAAAACATCAAAAGCATTAATACTTTTTACATTTGTACCGTCTTTCTCTAGAAGGAGAGGAATTGAAACCATTCCGTTAATATCAATATTTTTAAAATTTTCTACTTCATCAGAAAAATATTTAGACAAGAAATTTGATATTTTAATCTTCATCCTGTTTAAATATTCTACAGAGCCTAAACCTGCTAGCGGTTTTAATCCCATATAGAATATAACCAAGGAAAATTTCAATAACATTCCAATGATTAGTTTTTTCTGTCTCAATAAAAGTATCACGTCTTTTTCATTAAGATGAGTGTAATTACCGTCTTTTGAAACTAGGCTATCTTTTTCTGTTCTCAATGAAACTCTTTCAAGATTAGAATCAACTCCCCAGAAAAAGTGAGTGCCACTATCTTCTTCATCATTCCACGCTCCTACAATTCCACCAAATTCTTTTAGGGTTTTTTCTCGGAACTTTTCATCAAATAACATCATGTATATGAACGATTTTTTATCGTTTTCTATGATATGTATCAAATATTCAGAGACAATATCATCATATTCTATGGATATAAGATTAGACAGTTTTGATCTTAATTTTTCTTCAAATAAGAATGGCCAAAGATAATAATTTATCTTTGTTAGTTGATCACCAAGACTTTTACAGGTTGAAAAATCTATTTTTTTAATTAATTCGGTAGTTTTAATTAAAAAAGATTGTTCTTCTTTGGAATATAAATGAAACTCATGTGCTTTAACGGCTCTATCAACTAAATTGAAATCCTGTTTGGGCATGACATAAACTATCTTATTCTTATCCTTTTTCGCATATAGATTAATTCTTCTACCTCTAAACATAAAACCTCTTCGTCTAAAGGGTTCATTGACTGGAATATTACCGGTCGCAAAAGTTAAAATATCTCCATGGGTAGATCTATCAAATAATTTACTGTAGTTTGATACAAGAGATGCCCCTAATAATATTGGATTATCTAAAATACCACAGTGATCTACTATTCCAGAAGCTAAACCGTTATCTAGTCTTAAATCAATATTTTTTCTTTCTTCTTCATTAAATAACCTTTTAACCTTATTTTTTATTAATTCTTTAAAAAAGATTTGGCGCTTTTTATATAATTCTGAATTATGAATAATTTTATTTATTCTTGCTGAATAGACATCAAGTGTTTCTTCTGATGAAAAGAATTGACCTAAGGATGTCATCCTGTCGGCCATAAATGTTGCGGCTCCGTCCAATATATTATTATCGTAATATTTCATAGTAGCCCTGAGTAGCATTGAACTACTGTTTCCTCCTTTAGGGGAAGCGTCCTACATTAGACGACAGGGCCGTAATCAAAACCTAAACTCACTAGCACATTACTAGTGTATCAAAATAAAAAATATAGGTCAATGATTTGAAC
>CAZIYU010000072.1:0-2863 GCA_964543595.1 uncultured Candidatus Saccharibacteria bacterium
TTCGTTACTCTTATGGCTTCCCCCTCCTTTCTTAGGAGGGGGTTAGGGGGTGGTTTTGGCTTCCCTCTCCTTAGTCAAGGAGAGGTGGCTATTCTGATAGCCGGTGCGGTTGTGTTGCTGAAAATCAAAACTAGGTTTATACTAAATGTATGAGTGCTCAAGATATAATAAAACTAGTAAATTCGCCAACACCGGAAGATAAGGCTCTAATTGAAAAGGCCTATAATATTGCCGAGGAAGCCCATAAAGGAGTGTTGCGAAAATCTGGAGAACCTTATTTTATTCATGTGTTTGAAACGGCTAAAATTTTGGCGGATTTAAAAATGTGCCCAGTAGCTATTTGTGCCGGCCTATTACACGATTCCATTGAAGACGGGGTGCTAACTGAAGAAAAAATCAAACAAGAATTTGGTGATGAAATTTGCTTTTTGGTCAATGGCGTCACTAAATTAGGAAAATTAAAATATCACGGTGCCGAACGCCATATGGAAAGTCTACGAAAACTATTCGTCGCTTCGGCTCAAGATATCCGTGTCATTATTATCAAACTCTGCGACCGTTTACATAATATGCGAACTCTGCAATATGTCCGCCCAGACAAACAAAAAAGAATTGCCTTGGAGACCTTGGAAATTTTTGCTCCTTTAGCCTATCGCCTATCCATCAGAAAATTATCCCGTGAATTAGAGGATCTTTCTTTTCCCTACGTTTATCCAGAAGAATATGAAAAAGTTAATGAATTAATCAAATTAAAAAGCGCCGAGACTTTGCCTAAACTGGAAAAATTCATGAAATCAGTTAAAAAAGCCTTGGCTGAAGATGGGCTGACGCATTTTCATACAGATTATCGCTTAAAGGGTCTATATAGCCTAAGTAAAAAAATCGTAAAAAAAGAAGGAGATATAGAAAAAATCTATGACATCCTGGCGCTCCGAATCTTTACCGATAATGTTTCTGATTGTTATAAAGCCTTGGGAATTATTCATAATAAATGGCGTCCAATGCCCGGCCGGATTAAAGACTATATTGCTATGCCAAAGGCCAATGGTTATCAAAGTTTACATACCACTGTCTTTACCGGTGACGGCTCCATTGTTGAAGTACAAATCCGAACCAATGATATGCATAAGCAAGCTGAATTTGGTATCGCCTCTCACCTGTCCTATAAGGATTTAGAGGATAATGAAAATAAAGAGATGAGTTGGTTTAGCCAATTTTTACCTCAAACTCTAACAAATTTTTTCCAAACTCAATCTAAAAACCAAGATGCTCCAGCTTGGATGAAGGAGCTAGCTGAATCTCATAAATCCTCAAATGGTGAAGAAATGATGGAAGATTTAAAGACAGATTTTTTCAGCCAGAGAATCTTCGTCTTTACACCCAAGGGTGATGTTATAGATTTACCAATCGGCTCATCAGTAATAGATTTCGCCTATGCTATTCACTCTGATATTGGCAATCATATTTCTAGTATCATGGTAAATAATAAAATTGCCGCCCTAGATACGGAATTAAAGAATGGTGATCAAGTGGAAGTAATTACCAAAAAGAATGCTAAACCGAATCGAAAATGGTTAGATTATGCCAAAACTACTATGGCTAAAAGATTTATTAAGAGCGCTTTGAATATCAAGGAAGATTAATTAAACGGTAAAATTATCCACCGAATATAAATCTTGTTCATCCTCCACTTTTTCTTCCGCAGAACGATCATCCAAAGCGGGTTCATCCACTGGTTTTTCTTCTATACTCATACTCATACCTGATACTTCGGCTTGAGCAATATGCCTGTTTAATAGAGCATTGGTCCCTAATTCTTTTTTATTATTCACTGCTTCCAAAATGGAGCGTAAATCATCGTTGGAGAAGAAATCAATCATAATCTTTCCGCCAACATTACTCCTCTCTATATGCACCCGTGCGCCAAGAGTCTGTGCTAATTTTTCCTCCAGCTCGGTGATTTCTGGATCTGGCATACGTTCTATTTTTCGCACTCTTTCCACGGCAATCTTTCGAGCATTCAGTTCCGCCTCTCGCACCGACATTTTCCTAAATAACATTTCTTTAAATAGTACTTCCTGCTCCTCTTTTCTATCTTCCAGCATTAACAGTGGCCTGGTATGACCTTCACTAATCTTTCCTTCCGACAAAGCAATCAACATCGATTCGGGTAATAATAAAATTCTCAAACTATTGGAAACATATTCTCGGCTTTTTCCTACCTTGCGACCAATTTCCGCATGCTTAAAATGAAATTCTTCCACCAATCGTTGAAAAGCCTTGGCTCGATCTACCACATTCAAATCTTCTCTTTGTAGATTTTCAATGATGGCTAATTCTAATTTTAATTGATCACTTTCTTCCTGATCACGAATCAAAACCGGCACCTGGGACAAGCCAGCAATCTTAGAAGCGCGTAAACGGCGCTCACCAGAAATAAGTTCATATTCCGTAGTTAAGCCACCATCTTCTTTTACTTCCTCTTTTCTGGTGACCACCATGGGCTGAAGAATACCGTACTGACGGATGGAATCTGCCAAATCTTTTAATTTAGCTTCGTCAAATTCTTTCCTCGGTTGAAAAGGATTAGGATGAACTTTTTCTATCTCCACCCAAAATATGGAATTACTAAAAAATTGACTCATAATATGTAAATAAATTTACTAATTAATATCTGCTAAGTATATCACGCCGGTTGATTTTTACCAAAATTTTGAGTATGATTGATATTCAAGTGAATCTGTTTTTTCTTATTATAAAACATAAATTACTTGACAAGTACACGCCAGAGTGTTGAAATGGTAAACAAACTCGACTCAAAATCGAGCGCTCGTAAGGGCTTGTGGGTTCAAGTCCCACCTCT
>CAZIYU010000073.1:0-2764 GCA_964543595.1 uncultured Candidatus Saccharibacteria bacterium
CGGAATCGTCACACCGGGCGCCAGCTCGCCGGCCAGCGCCGTGATTTCGGCTTTATCGATTTCTGGACTGGATGTGGCGGAATTTACCTTTCTAGGCTTTTTACCGCATAAGAAGGGGCGGGAGACCCTATTTAGGGAAATTGCTGGAGCAAAAAGGGTGAATGTCTTCTATGAATCCCCCCATCGGATTTTAAAAACCCTTCAGTCCTTGGAAAAATTTACACCGACTAAAAAAATAATTATTGCCCGGGAATTAACTAAAGTTTTTGAGCAAGTTATTTCTGGCTCAGCGACCGAAATTTTAGCCTATTTTACCGCCAATCCCGACAAAGTCCGAGGGGAATTTGTGGTGATTGTTTCTTAGAACCACCCCGGCATCAGAATGCCACCCCCCCTAAGAAAGGAGGGGTCGAGAGTGTTTCTTCCCCCGCCTTTCTTAGGAGGGGGTTAGGGGGTGGTTTGAATGGGATGATTATGCTAATATATCTATACTTAACAATAAAATAATAATTATATGCAAAAAATCTCATCAATTACTATATTAGGTTTCCTGATTATCTTGGTCGCTTCGCCTTTTATTGGTATTTCCGGTAGTTGGAAGGATATGTTTTTTATAATTTGTGGTTTGGCAATCATTATTCTCTCTCTTTTGATTAGGAGGGAATTACATAAAGTGTTACGAATTTTGCACGGTGAAGAGACGGAGTCTGTCAAAGACACTTATGTTGAAAACAATCCACAATAGATATTTTTATATTGGTCTGATAAGCATTGCTGTTTTAGTTTTGGCCTTTTTTGTTTTACCTAGTTTATTGCCGGCTAATTTTGCGAATATGCCAAAAATTGATTTAGCTAGCGTCGCTTCTACTTCTACCAGCACTTTAGAGATACCATTACCAGTAAAAAAGGTGGCTGTCCATTTGCCAACTCCCGAGGCGGTGAAGGGTATTTATATGACGGCTTGCGTGGCGGGAACACCGTCCTTCCGAGCTAAGCTTTTAAAATTGGCTCAAGAGACGGAAATAAATTCCATTATTATTGATATCAAGGATTATAGTGGAACTATTTCTTTTAATATTGATAGTCCGGAATTTGCTGATAATGCCGGTGGAGGCTGTCGAGCGTCGGATATGGTTGAATTTATTGAGACCCTTCATCAAAATAATATTTATGTGATTGGGCGTATTACCGCTTTTCAAGATCCGCAGATGACCAAGGCTCATCCAGAGTGGGCCGTAAAAAAGAATAGTGATCGAACTATAGTTTGGCAGGATAGGAAAGGTTTGAGTTTTGTGGATGCTGGAGCTGAGCCGATGTGGCAATATTTGGTTAATTTAGCTAAGGCTTCCTATGAGGCCGGTTTTGATGAAATCAATTTTGATTATATTCGTTTCCCATCGGATGGTGATATGAAGGATATATATTTTCCTTGGAGTGAAAAGATCTGGGCCGCAGTAGTAGAGAATTCAGAAATTCTCACTACAGGGCAAGCTTCAACTTCGGCGACCAGTACCGTTTATATACCACCGGCTCTAATTAATTTAAGTAATAAAGCGGTGGTGATGGAGAGTTTCTTTAAGTTTTTACATAATGAATTAAGAGATACAGGCATGAAATTATCAGTAGACTTTTTTGGTATGACGGCTACTAATATTGATGATTTGAATATTGGTCAGGTTCTGGAAACAGCTGTGCCTTATTTTGATTATATTGCGCCGATGGTTTATCCCTCACATTATCCGCCTGGTTTTCTTGGTTATAGTTCTGTGGCTACGATTAATGCCCATCCCTATGAAATCGTAAAATTTTCCATGGACGCTGCCGTGCGCCGAGTAAAAGCTATGAAGGGTGATCCATTACAATTACGTCCGTGGCTTCAAGATAATGATTATCCCGTGCCCTATACGCCAGCCATGGTTCGGACTCAAATTCAAGCTACCTATGATGCTAGTCTCACTTCTTGGATGCTTTGGGACGCGGGGAATACTTATACGGAAGCGGCGCTGTTGCCATAAATACCACCTCGGCTCGCGGACTCGCCACTCCTCTTAAATAAGGAGGAGAGTATACCACCCCGACCGTCGGAACGGTCACCCCTCCTAAACTAGGCGGGGAGTCAAGCGGGGAAAATTTAGACGGCTTCATCTCCTCCTAGCTTAGGAGGGTGGTATTATAATCACAACATGTCTAGATTCATTCATAATACAAAATTCTTACGACCCACCAGAAAGGAATTAAGAAATAATTTAACTCCCCAAGAAGCAATACTTTGGAACAGGTTGAAAAATAATTATCTCGGCTTTAAATTTAGACGACAGCATAGTATTAAAAATTTCATTGCTGATTTTTATTGTCCCGAAAAGAAATTGGTTATTGAAATAGATGGAAGTCAGCATTTAGATAATCAGGAATATGATACAGAAAGAACAAATCATTTTGAATGCTTAGGTATTAAAGTGATTAGATTTTGGAATGATGAAATAAACAATAATATTGAGGGGGTGGTAATGAGAATAAAAGAAGAATTATACCACCTCCCCTCGCAGACTCGGGACTCCTCCTAAACTAGGAGGAGAGCCAGGCAATCTGAACTCGAAAGTCTTAATCTGTTCTGGCTTCATCCCCGCCTAATTTAGGAGGGGTGATTATTCTGATAATCGGGGTGGTGTTCTTAGGCTTCATCTCCTCCTTATTTAGGAGGAGTGGCTATGTTCAAGCTAGGGAACATAATTGACAGTTAATTAGTTGTAATTTCGACCTTTTA
>CAZIYU010000074.1:0-2633 GCA_964543595.1 uncultured Candidatus Saccharibacteria bacterium
TTGGCGAGTGGGAGACCAAAAGGAACAATTAGAAGTTTGGTAAAGCCTTGTTCTAGTTTAGTTTCTAGTATTTCTCGTTTAGCTTCTAATCTAGCTTGTATATCATCAACTTCTAAAATGGGATATTCTTGACCATCTAGACCACGGAGACCGTGAGAATATGATTCGGGAAAAGTTTCTATAATGCCAGTTTGCTTTAAAGCCCTGACATTGTAGTCCCATTGATCTTGGAGGGAGGATAAAAGAATTTCAAAGGGGGTGGGGAGGGATTCGGGTTTTTGAGGGTGTTCGTGGGGCATGGGATTAATCTTAACAGAAAAATTAGATTTCGGCTATATCAGCGGGAAGAGGTTTAACTTTCCAAATTTTATGATGCAAAGTAGTCCAAATTTCTTTAAGCTCCCGATTATTCAATAATTTAAGAATAATAATACCGACGACAATTCCCAATAAACCAGCCAAAAATCCCTGCATAAAAATACCAAAGACGGTATTAATATCAAAAAGATTATCAAAAATATTCAAACCCAAATAGGACACCAAACCCATTATTACCGAGGCTGAAAAAGTATGGAACAAAGTCAACCTTAATGATTTAGTAAAACCAACAAACTGCCGACCAAAATATATCCACAATAAAATACAATTAATAAATACAGCCAAAGTATAACCTAAGGGCAACATGAGAACCGCCGTTCCTTCAATATCACTGACTCGGAAAAGGGATTCAATAAAATACTGGAACATTAAATGAGATTCAAAAAGTTTAATGAAAAAATATGACAAGCCAATAATTAAAACACCGGAGATACTACCAATTATCAATGGCTTTTTAGTATTACCCATGGCATAAAAACCACGCACAAAAAGTAAAATTAAACCCTGGGCCACGGCGGAAAAAGCAAATAAAGCCAAGGCGGCCGCCGTCAATCTGGTATTAGACCAGCTAAATTCCCCCGCCCCTAAAATAGTTCGTACTATCTGGGCGCGCAAAACAATAAATAAAATAGAAATGGGAATAGACCAAAAAATAATATGCCGAGCCGAAGTAATAATTTCCGTTAAAAATTTCTCTCTTTCACCAGTGGTAAAATATTTAGCTAAAGTGGGAAAAGCGGCAATGGAATAACTGACACCGATTATAGAAAGAGGCACACCTTGTAAATTCAAAGAAAAATTAAAAATAGCCACTGATCCCTCCTTCATAAAAGTCGCCATGGCGATTAAAAATATGGTGGTAATCTGCGTAATACCGAGAGTAAAAGTTCGCGGGACTGATAATATCATCACCTTTTTAATACCAGAGAAATCAAAATTGAATTTGAATTTTGGAAACATTCCCTGTTTTATGACAAAAGGAATTTGAATTAATAAATGCATCAAGGCACCTAAAACTACACCATAAACTAATCCCTTTAAACCAAAAATTGGAACTAGAAAGAAAATACCAAAAATAATTCCTAAATTATAGACCAGTGGGCTGATAGAATAAATAACAAAGCGCTTATAGACCTGAGTAATACTACCAAAGAAATTAGATAGTCCTAAAAGAATTGGTGATAATAATAAGATCCTAGTCAAAACAATTAATTCTGGAAAATCAGTCGCTAAAAAACCCTGAAAGATTTTAGGGATCAAATAGGGCACCAAAAAGAAAACAATCAGACTAACACCAGTGATTAAAAGAAAGAAAAAAGAAAAAACATTATCAATAAATTTCTTACCTTCCTCAACACTAATATTTACCTTCTCAATAATAAATGGCACTAGGACCGAAATGGCTACCAAGGAAGCCACGGTTACAAAAATAAAATCTGGAATCCGAAAAGCGGAATAATACAAATCTAAATCATGTCCGGCCCCAAAATTAGATGCTAACAACCTATCTCTTATTAAGGCTAAAAGTTGTGATAAAAAAGCAAAAAAACCAAGCAAATAGGCAGCCTCGTGTAAGCCATTAATTTCTTTATTAAATAAATTTAAAAACTTTTTAACCATTTACTGATTATTATACAGGATGATTGATGTTTTTGGAAATTAAGAAATTATCTTTAAACAACCTCATCTGTCATAAGAATGCCACCTTCTCCTAAACTTAGGAGAAGGTTCATTCGAGGTACTATACAGTACCACCACTAATGCAAAATCGCCCCTTCGGGGAGCGATTTTACATAATGCCTTCGTATCTATAAGCCGAATTCTGTCTTGATATTTTTACATATCATAACTGATCATTTATCTGTCTCGTCGATTACTCGACGGATCAAGCGGCACTTCCCGAATTTTACTTCGGGACACGACCTTGCATTTAGGTAAGGATTTAGCCGTTGCACTCTCTAAATTACTCTAGAGATTCACCCCACTTCGCATAAAGCTATGTGGGGCGGATTTTCTTTTTCAAAAAAATCCGTCACTGTTCGCACCTCGCAGATTACTCTGGACGGGTATTACCCGCTACCGGACTCCACACTATTTCTAATATGGAAATGTTCGGACTTTCCTCCCTGATTTACATCAGGGCAATCAGCCAATACGGAGACAAAATAATAATAACATAAAATCGTAAATAAGCAAATCTTAATCATTCCCACTCCAGGCTTTCACACTCGCTGTGGTACTATAGGTCCTAGTCA
>CAZIYU010000075.1:0-2584 GCA_964543595.1 uncultured Candidatus Saccharibacteria bacterium
GATGAAATATTTAATTGTAAATCGGGGGAGTGCGTCGGAAAAGTATGCCATTTATACTGAGGATAAATGTCTGGGTTTTTTGCATTTGGAGGAAGCAGAAAATGAGAAATGTGATTATATTAGTAGCCTATATATTGATGAATCTGCCGACGCTAATAGCTCTGGCGAGGCGAAGAAAGATGAAAAGTGTATAAGTAAAAAGGAGTTTGAAAAATCTTTAGATTACGCCCTAAAAACCTTTATGGACAGGGGAATATTATCTGGCCAGAATATCAATGAAGCTAAAAAAGAGATTGTTGGTATTGGGATTAGAGTTGTGGCCCCAGGCCAGCATTTTCAGGATGATAAAATTATTGATCAGGTCTATGAAAAGGAAATTAAGAAGGTAATTCATGATGCACCATTACATCTTTTACCTACTTATGAAATGATTCAGGATTTAAAAAAGACTTTTAAGGGAATATCGATTGTGGGTATATCTGATAGTGATTTTCATGATACGATTCCCGATAAGGCTAAATATTATGGTATTCCTTTTACTGATACGGAAAAGTATCAGATACAACGTTATGGTTATCACGGAATATCTATTGAATCTATTTTATATAAATTACAAACTGAGAAACAAGTACCGGAGAAATTAATAATCTGTCATATTGGCAGTGGTGTATCAGTGACCGCCGTGAAGAATGGTCAAAGTGTGGAGAATAGTATGGGTTATACGCCGTTAGAAGGGGTCATGATGGCCACTAGAGCTGGGAATATTGATCCGGGTGTAATTGCTCTATTAACCGATAAACTATGGTTATCGGTTAAAAAATTAAAGGAGTATCTTAATAAGAAATGTGGATTATTAGGCGTGTCTGGCCAGAGTTCGGATGTTAGAGATCTAATTAGCCTAGAGCAAGAAGGAAATAGTCAGGCTAAATTAGCTTTGGATATGTATGCTTATAATTTACAAAAACAGATTGGGGCCTATTATGCAGTTCTTGGTGGTTTGGACACTATTATTTTTACCGCGACAGTGGGGGAGCGTTCTTTTATTATGCGGGAAAGAATTTGTACTGGTTTAGAGGCTCTGGGAATTAAAATAGATAAAACTATAAATAATCAAAGTGCAGGTATAGACGCTGATATTTCCACGACCGATAGTCGAGTAAAAGTACTAGTCAGAAAAACTGATGAAATGGGGCAGATCGCTAGAGACACAGTTAAGATATTAAATAATTAAATCTTCTTTGTTAGAATAGTTTCTATTTGATCTATTCGATGATCACTAAAACCGTGTTTACTTTTATTTTCTCGTAGCCATTTAATTCTAGCTTCTATCTCCTCTTTTTCTAAGCCACGGGGATGAGCATCGGTTCCAGGCACATTAAAATCTGGAGCAAAGATTTCATCAACCTTAGCTCTTTCTCTTTCGCTAAAACCAGCCGTTAACATCTCTGACTTTGCTCTTCGGTATTCTTTATCCGTCACGCGCGGTTTTGATGAACCGCCAAACCAATCATTTAATAATCCCATACCTATATTGTAGCACCCAGTAGTGAATTTTGCCATCAGATTTTATGAAAAATCCCCAAATTTTTTTATGGCAAAATCTACTACTGGGTAGCATAAAAAACTATCTTATAGTATAATTTATTTTATAATGCGAAAAACAAATACTGTTTTATTTTCTATTTTTTTAATCTTAGCATTGGGCTTTTTGGCTGGCATAAATTTTCTTAAGGATTCTCCCTCCTTAAAAAGTTTAAGCGACACTGTTATCCCCGCTATTTCTGCTTCGATTATTACTTTTATTGTCTTAGCCTTCATTTATCGGGAAGTGGAGAATAATAAAGTTCAGAGTCAATTTATTGCCATTGTGACTCATAAATTTAGAACTCCCTTAACCGGTATTCGCTGGACTATTGATATGCTACAGAAAGATCTGACCCTATTGGAGAAGAAGGATTTATTGATGGAAATGCAAAAGGCTAACGATCGTTTGATGGAAATCGTAGATTTACTTATCGGTTTTGCTAAGTTTGATAAGAGATTAGAATATGCTTTTGGTGCGGTTTCTTTGCGGGAGATTGTGGATGCTTCTTTAAATAAATATGCCGTGATGATTCGTCGAAAAGAAATTCAATTCTCCGTGGACTCGGCTAAAGAATTACCATTAGTAATTATTGATAAAGCCAAGATTCAGTTTGTGGTGGATATGCTTTTGGATAATGCCGTCAAGTATACGCCGAAAGATGGCTCGGTGATGGTGACTTTTGAAATGGATAATAAATCCGTGACTTTGAAGGTGATTGATACGGGAATTGGTTTTAATTTTTTTGATGGGCGCCGGATTTTTAGTCATTTCTACCGTTCAAAAAACGCCCGTTTGATGGATACGGAAGGTTTGGGCCTGGGTTTGTATACAGCGAAAAAAATCGTTCAGCATCATGGTGGCAAACTCTGGGCTGAATCCGAGGGGCCCAAAAAAGGCTCCACCTTCTGCCTCCGTTTACCAATTAAGAGATAGGCTAGTTTTCTCCTTTATTTTTTTAACATTTTCTGTTAGTATAATAATGTTCTTTTAAAAAGAATA
>CAZIYU010000076.1:0-2536 GCA_964543595.1 uncultured Candidatus Saccharibacteria bacterium
CAAAAGAAACAGCTAAAAATGCAGATGTGGCGGTAGTATTTGTGGGATTACCTGAAAGATATGAATCAGAGGGCTATGACCGAAATCATATGGATATACCTGAAAATCATAAAAATTTGATTGAAGCAGTTGCAGAAGTACAAAAAAACATTATTGTAGTATTAAGCAATGGTGCTCCGATTGAAATGCCCTGGATTAGCAAAGTAAAAGGTATAGTGGAAGGATATTTAGGTGGTCAAGCAGTAGGTGGTGCAATTGCTGATGTATTGTTTGGTATTACTAACCCTTGTGGGAAACTCGCAGAAACTTTCCCTATTAAATTATCTCATAATCCTTCATATATTAATTTTCCCGGAGAAGAAGATAAAGTTGAATATAAGGAAGGATTGTTTGTGGGGTACAGATATTATGATACAAAGGGAATTGATCCTTTATTTCCATTTGGCCATGGATTAAGTTATACAAATTTTGAATATACAGATATTTCAGTGGATAAAAATAAAATAAAAGATACCGGTACTGTTACCGTAAAAGTAAAAGTTAAAAATATGGGGAGCATAGTTGGAAAAGAAATTATTCAATTATACATAAGAGATATCGAGAGTAGTGTCATAAGACCTTTAAAGGAGCTTAAAGGATTTGAAAAAGTTGAATTACAGCCAGACGAAGAGAAAGAAGTATCATTTATATTAGATAAACGTTCTTTTGCCTATTATAATGTAGATATTAAAGATTGGCATGTAGAAAGTGGCGATTTTGAAATACTAATAGGAAAATCATCAAAAGAAATAGTGCTTAGAAAGACGATAAATATTCAATCAACCGTTAACCTGATAAAGAAATTTCATAGAAATTCAACAGTAGGAGATTTGATGAATAACCCGAATGGCAAAATGATTATTGAAAAAACGATACAGCAATTTAAACAGCAGGACGGAATGAGTTTTGACCTATCACAAATGGAAAATTCTGAAATGGGTAAGGCTTTGTTGAGATATATGCCATTACGCGGTCTAATTACTTTCAGTAACGGAATATTTAGTGAGGAAATGCTTGAGAATTTAATAGTAGAGTTAAATAATAGTGAAAAACAGATGTTTAATAAAAAGGAGAAAGCTAAGATGGAAAAAGATAAAGAAACTGTAGAAAGTTCCAAAGCACAGGATGAATTAAAAGAGTTGGATAATTTAGAAGACACTTTAGAAGCAGAAGATTTGAAAAAGTTAGATTAAAAATTCAAAGGGAGAGGAAAATGGTTGTAGAGGCAATTACAAAAAGACAGAGTGTTCGGAATTATCAGGACAAAGAAATTCCGGAAGAAGTGTTACAAGAGATTTTAGAAGCTGGCAGATTAGCACCTTCTGCAAGCAACAGGCAGGGTTGGAAATTTATAGTAGTAAAAAATGAAGAGCTAAGAAAAAAATTAGTTCCTGCTTGTAAAAATCAAAAATTTATAGGAGAAGCCCCGGTAGTTATAGTGGGATGTGCTACTAACCCTGATTATGTGATGACCTGTGGAGAGCATAGTTACTCTATTGATTTAGCCATTGCTCTCGATCACATGAGCCTGCAAGCCGCTGCCCTGGGATTGGGGACCTGCTGGATAGGGGCTTTCTATCAGGAAAAAGTTAAAGAAATTTTAGGTGTACCAGATGATGTGAGAATTGTATCTCTTATGCCTTTGGGGTATCCCAAAGGATTAGGTACTAAGACCGAAAGAAAACCTTTATCGGAAATCGTTTGTTACGATATATATACTTCATAAACTTTTTCAAGGGATGGTTATTTAATAAGCTATAATTATAATTTGTAGCAGCAGGATATTACCGTGATAAAGTTTCTAGTTAATATTTTTTAATTTTTGTGTTGTTTTTTATTGGGGGGTCGGATTCATCCGACCCGAATTATTTGGCATATTTGGCAATAATTTTAAATTTTTAATCAAATAAAAGATTTAGCCTTACTTCTTTGTTAAATCCCCTTTAACTGTATTCTTAATTTCTTCAATTACAATTTCACCGGTTTCATCAATGACTGCAGAATTTAAATGCCATCCATAAGCATTATATTTAGAATTAGATTCAATATTTTAATTTAAAATAAAACAATTTGACATTATATTATTTTGTGATATATTAATACTAATTAAACTTGTCTGACAATATTACTAATAGGACAAATAATGTATAAAAAGGAGCCTCTCAGTGTTTAACAAAGTTCAAACTAAAAAAGTTTATATGAAAATAGTTGAACAAGTTCGAGATTTAATAAAAGAGGGTAGATTAAAACCTGGGGATAAACTTCCTCCGGAGCAAATGCTGG
Organism: uncultured Candidatus Saccharibacteria bacterium; assembly: GCA_964543595.1. Lineage (GTDB taxonomy): Bacteria > Patescibacteriota > Minisyncoccia > Phycocordibacterales > GWA1-40-21 > CAIJXO01. The sequence goes on from CAZIYU010000076.1 coordinate 2,323, forward strand.
CTGAGAAATTTGGCACCTCTCGCCCTTCGGTGAGAGAAGCGTTGAGTGCTCTAGAAATTTTAGGAATAACAGAGAGTAGGGGAGGTAAGGGTAACTTCATCAAGGATAATCTTAACTTCCCTTTGTATGAGCAAAAATTTAGAGAGCTTGAGGAAGAGGAGAGCCCTTTTGAACTATTAGAAGCAAGAAAAGCAGTGGAAATCGAGATTGCTGA
>CAZIYU010000077.1:0-2534 GCA_964543595.1 uncultured Candidatus Saccharibacteria bacterium
ACCGTCGGATTATCCTTCATCGGCACAGTAATAATTCTTAAGCCATTTTCTAAAACAGTTTTATTGTATTGCATATAATTAAGCTAATTTCGTCTTAAGATAATTTAGTAGTTCTTTAGTAGCAATCCTTTCCTGCTGGCCAGTGTCACGATCACGGACGGTCACAGTGTCGTCTTTTTCAATGGTGTCAAAATCCACGGTCACACAAAATGGCGTGCCTATTTCATCCTGTCGTCGATATCTCTTCCCCACATTACCATTGTCGTCAAATATGATGGGGTTTATTTCTTCATTGAGCATCTCAAAAACTTCCTTCGCCTTATTTACCAACTCTGGTTTATTTTTTAGCAATGGGGATACTGCTACTTTTATCGGTGCTATACTTGGCTTAAATTTAAGATAAACGCGCGTTTCATCATTCATCACATCCTCAGTATAAGCGTCGCAAAGGATGGCAAAAAATAACCTACCTACCCCACCGGATGATTCTATAATATGCGGAATAAATTTCTCTCCGCTCTCATCATCCAAATAAGATAACTCTTTACCTGAACCTTTTGAATGCTGAGTCAAATCATAATCACCTCGAGCATGAATCCCTTCCATTTCATCAAAACCCCAAGGATAATTATATTCAATATCATAGGCCTCCTTAGCATAAAAAACTAAATTATCATGTTTATGCCACTTAAGATTTTCCTCCTTGATACCTAAACTCAAAATAGCCTTCCATCTATATTCCCGTAATTTTTCATATTCAATCATTTCCTGATCAGGCCTAGTTAAATACTGCATTTCCATCTGCTCAAATTCTCTAGTTCTAAAAAGAAACTGCCTGGGAGCGATTTCATTTCTAAAAGCTTTACCAATCTGAGCTATACCAAAAGGTAATTTCATATGAATAGAGTCTAAAACATTTTTAACATTTACATAAATACCCTGACAGGTTTCTCCTCTTAAATATGAAGGGATAGAATTAGATTCGGTAAAATCTCCCAAATTTGATTTAACCAATAAATTGAATTTGCGAGCCTTAGTGAACTTCTGCCGGCCACATTTCGGACATTTTATTTTCTCTTTATTTTCATCAAAAAGTTTATTGATCTCATCTTCTGACATTTTTTCATCCGCTATTACGCCAATTTCACCTAGGACTTTATCGACTCTGATTCTAGTGTTACATTCTCTACACTCAGCCAGTGGATCAGAAAACCCTTTAGTATGACCAGAGGCCTCCCAAATTTTGGGGTTCATAAAAATGGATGAGTCCAGCCCCAAAATATCTTGCCTCTTATGCACCATCCATTTCCACCAATGTGCTTTAAGATTATTCTCAAGCTCTACCCCCATTGGCCCAAAATCATAAATACCGGCAAAACCACCATAAATTTCTGAACTAGGAAAGACAAAGCCCCTTCTCTTGCAAAGTGAGACAATTTTTTCCATCAATTCATTGTCCTGGGTAGTTTTTTTCATAATAAAGATAGTATATATAATTAAAATAATTTAACAACTACTGAAGTACAATATCATCATTAGGATCAAAATTAGGATCGCTGGTTAATCTAGTGTTTAAGCCTTGGAAATTATTAGATACCTCCACTAGAGTAAAATTATCTTTAGCCGTTAAAGTTGCCGCCCCAATTAAATCCGGTGATATTCCAATTTGGCTAACGCTCGGTAAGAAGGAAATTCTAAAAGACACCTCTTTGGCTGGTGAAACGATTCCGGCTCCAGCTGAAATATTACCAATAGTCCAAATAACCTGACCAGTATCCTCATTATAATCTACCCTCTCCCGATCTGGACTAACGGAAGACAACCATTCTACATAAGTTGGCAAAACAGCTGACACTCTGGCATTAGATAAATTATTCAAAGGATTTGTAACCGTCCAAGTAACTGTATAAGTAGTTTTTTGCTCAGCCTTTGGTGGAATTGGCCCAGTATTTTGAAACGGTCCGATTGAATATAAGGCCTTGGCATATAATTTTGGATCCGAGGTAATTTTAATTTTTCGAGTATCAGAGAAAAGAACATTTTCCTGTCCACCTTGAAAATCTACTCGCCGACCCTTAACAGAAATTTCTAAATTAATTGTGGGATTACTTAAAATAGAACCGGTCACGGAATTCGAACTAAAACTACTCAAGGAAAACTTACTTTCCCCAGTCTGGCCCGGACTAAGATTAGCAAAAACTGAATTGGTATTTTTATTAAAAATAATCGTATTATCAATAGATCGATAAAAACCACCCTCCACCTGAATGGAAGCTTTATTAACATCATTACCAGTTATTTTAGCTGTAATAGACACATCAGAAACCTCATAGGGTAAATTATTCTGCCATCTTATTACTGTTTCAATCTTTTCTCCGGACCCGATGACATATTCATCCACATCATTACCATTAAAATAAATGTCAGCACTAACAAATGGACGCCTAATAGTAATCGCGGCCAGATAAGAAGTAAATTCCACTCCAATCGCCTGACTATCAGAGGCAGATTGAGCACCAAGACTAAAATCAAAA
>CAZIYU010000078.1:0-2484 GCA_964543595.1 uncultured Candidatus Saccharibacteria bacterium
TTTACGGAGATAGCTTAGAGTGCATGAAGATTAGAGGAAAGGCTATGGATGATGTTCTGAAGTTTGATTTTATAGAGCATGATGGCAAGGTAGAAAAAATTGCTAACTCAAATAAATTAGAATCAGAGTTTATAATAGAAGAATTGAAAAATCTGTTTTCGCGAATTATTTCCAAGCGTCTTAAAAAAACCCAGGCACCGAAATATCCGGTGGATGAAGGAGATGAACTTACCGATCCAGCCCAGCTCGTGGCGGATGTAAAATCCGGTAATCTCCAACCAAAAGTCTGGGAAGATACGGAAATAAAAGAAAAGAAAGGAGATAGATTTGGTGAAGTGGAAATCACCTTGGTTTGTGACCAGTCTAGCTCAATGACTGGACAGAAAGCGGAAGAGCAAAGAAAAGCCGCCGTTTTGGTAATGGAGGTTCTGAAAGAATTTGCCGAGCTGTGCGAAGCGGAGAGAATAAATATTGATAAACCGCTCAGTGTTCAATCCGAAATTTATGGTTTTGGTGCTGGTGAAGATAGTAGGCCGATGAAAAATATGTCGGCCGAGCTCGGCGAAGCAGAAAGGATAACTGTTTTAAAGAAACTTTATAATGTGCCAGGAACTACCACGGATTTTAATTCTTTGGAAGCTATCAGTACCGGTTTAGATGAAAAGACTAAGATAAAAATAAAAATCGGTGAGCTAAAGAAAATTGTGATTGTTTTTACGGACGGGGGTAGTGATAATCCGGCTCGGGTACAGGGTGTTCTGAAAAGTTTGCGAGATAGTGGGGTAGTGGTTATCGGTGTGGGAATAACAAGCGAAGGCTTGCCAGTTCTGTCTACCTTTGCGCCTATGGCACAGGTAGTAGAAGATGTTTCTAAATTGCCGATTGTTCTCGGCGAGCTTCTGAAAGAACATTTGAAGGATCTGTAATTCACCCTGTTAAATTATTTTGCAATGCAAAATTACCGCAATGCGGATTTAACAGGGTGAATTCTGTTAAAAAATAATTAATTCTGTTACAATATTACTATGTCCCTAGAATTCATCACCCAAATGGCCCGTGCCAAAAAGCCTGAAAAACCGGAAAAATCCCAAGAGGAACTCCGCGCAGTTTTAGAGCAAAAACTTCTTTCCATGAAACCCACTCTCCAAGACGGCACCAAGGAATACGAGCAGGCTCTGAAAGACGAGACGTTTGAGGATCAACCTGGTGAACCAGTCGGTTCCGGTGAAGCCCGAAAGGAGGCTTTACAAAAGAAAATCACCGTTCTCTTTGACCGAGCAGAAAAACTGAAAGCCAAACTGGACAGTGGGGAAGAGATTCCTCAAGAAACGCCCGAGGTTTCGGCCACCTATACTCATCCTGATGGCAAAAAAGAAACTATCACTTTGGATTTTGAACAAAAGCTTCAGGAATTTTTAGTTTTTTATCAAAAAACTGGTTTGGATTTACCGTCTGACTTTGAAGACACTGCTCGAGACCTCTGGGAGAGAAATCAGACAGAAATAGAACAAGAGATGGAGCAGAAGGGTTTTGATGAATTATTGATTATTCCGGGTGGTATTTCACTCACCAAACTAAAAGACAAACTGACTATGGAAAGCGGATACTGGGAGAGTTCTAACTTCAAATCAGAAAATTCTTTTGTTGGTGCCAGGAGTCAAAATACGGATAAATCTCGCATTATTCTTGTTCATAAGAATCAGGAACTAACCGAACGTCCCGAACTGGCCTCCACACTCAATATTAAGGGTCAAGATGTTAAATTAGACCAAACTCTTACTTTGGAAGATTATTTGGTGTTTCAAAAAAAGTATTTTGAGGAAACTAACAAACATTTAGATGAAACAAAATACGTTTGGTTGGCTACCAAGGAGGGCGCTCGTCTCGTCTACTCGCGCTGGCGCCCTAGCGATCACCAGCTCATTGTGAATGCCTATGGCCTGACGTATCAGTGTGGCTATCTGGGTGTCCGCCCTGCCCGCTGTTTCTTTTAGATTTACCACGTCTCTAGGTAATTTGATTCTTTTTTCTTCTTTTTTATTTTTCTCTTTTATTCCGAATTTTTAGCATGTCGTAAACTATTTTCCTATTTTCCGAGATTTTATCGGTAAAATAATGTTTTTTAATATTTTTATCTTTTACACTCTGTGGTAATATATTGATATGTTTAATGAGGGGAATTTTAAATTTGTCGGTCCAAAACCAGAGCTCGATTTAGATAGAGAAAAAGCCCGGGTGGCCTTACAAGAGGCCTACGCTAAGGGTCGTGAAAAAGTAGAAGGGGAAATAGAGAAGACTGCTTTTTATGAAGAGGCACTGAGAACCACTAACCAAATTATTAGTTTGATTTTTAGATCTTTTGAAATTGATAAAGAAATTCGGATTGATTCTGAACAAGTACATTTTTTGCACCAGAAGGAATTTGTTGAATATGGTGATTCGAGTGGGACTGGAGTTTATCGCTCTACTTCTGGCGAAATCTTT
>CAZIYU010000079.1:0-2482 GCA_964543595.1 uncultured Candidatus Saccharibacteria bacterium
TTATCCTCTTTATCTTCGTGTCTTATCTCATCAACATCATCTTTTTTACCCCAACCCCGATACAATTTATCCGGATAATTGATAACCATTCCTATCTCCTCTTTTGAAATATTTTTATAGCCATGAACAACCCCTGGGGGCACAATAATTGTTACAGGATTATCTTTGCCACCCCATAATTCCATATAATTTCCATAAGTATTGCTTTTTTTTCGATTATCCCAGAGCTTTATTTTGAAATTGCCCGGGCCTATAAAACAAAATATATCGGTCTGCTTTATATGTTCATGGGGACCTCTGACTATCCCTGGTTTAGTATAAGATACATAACTCATAACTGGTCTTAGCCCGTTGAGAAGATTATCTATTCTAAAGGTTTCTATTAAAAAACCTCTTTCATCAGCAAATTCGGTTAATTTTTTAAATATTATCCCTTCTATTTCACCTTTCATATTATTTACCCCCCTATTTTATTTAAACTATTTATAAAATTTAATATTCGAGGAATCGTTGGAGGAGGTATAATTTCTGAATTAATATACTTATTTTGTTTCTCTATTATTTTTTTATAAAAATTATCATCCTTAAGAAGCTTTACAATTAAATTTTCAGCTTCTTCTACCGTAAAAGCATGTAGAGAAAAATCACGGTAATCACCAAATTTTACCGAATCTTCTTTTTTTGATAGATATTCAATAACTGGCCTTCCTACCAACATAGCTTCAAATGCTAAAGTAGTTTTTGATGTAAGAACAATCGTAGATTTCGAAATATCTTCTAGTGGATCTTTAATTTCTGAAATTTCTAAATTTATATTTGAAAAAATGTTCTCTTTTTTTACTCTTCTCATAAATTGTCTTCTATTGAATTTGCTAACAGCAGGATGAAACCTAATCGAAAGCAAAAAGTTTTCTTTAGATCTTAGTAACACTTTTAAAAAATTAAATAACAATTCAATAAAAAACTTTGAAAGCAAAGGTTGAATACTGATAAGTATTTTTCTTTCCCTTTTTCTTAATTTATCATATTTTATATGAGAAACCAAATCATATTTAGCAGTACCTAAAACTTTTATTTTTTCTGAACTTACCCCTAAAGATTTTAAAGTTTCTGCTTGTTGGTTCCCCCAAACGATTATCCAATCAGAGATTATATATTTCCATAGAGTATTTCTCGATAAATATATAAATCCATGTTGTAGGGTGACTGTAGGAACTTTTCCACATAAATATATTGCAAAAATAGAGTCAATAGGCATATAATCTTGAAGAGTTATAATTGTTCTAGGTAAACCCCATTTATTTGTCAATATCTCCAATAAATCAACTAAGGAAGCCGCTTTAGAAAGATACATTGATGAAAGTATATCTATCGATGACAGTGGACTTTTGCTTGATGGATGAAGTGGTACTTCTACTTTTAAATCTCTTAAACCCCTCCAGGGATTAGAAATATTTAATAAAATTGTTTTTACTCCTATTTTATTAAAATATTCATATACATCATTTCTTACAGTCATTACCAAAGAGTGTTTATCATTTTCTACTAAAGGTAATATATGTTGAAAATTTTTAGAATCTTCAGGGGAATAGTTAACTGCATATATATTTTTATCACTCAAATCACACTTTTGATGATTACTTTTTATAGAAATTAAATACTGTGACGGTATTTTGTTTTGTAATAAACCTAGTTTTAATTTCCATTTTAAAGAAAATAAAATTTTACTTAGGCTAAATTCATTTATGTTACGCATATACCGTGTTAATTGTAAATATTTATGAGCTAAAATCGCACTTTTTATCTCATAATTCTTATATTTAATAGAGATAGAATCAAACCAATCCAAAAGATCATTGTCTACCTTATCATCATAATCGTTCAACTTATTCACCTTCTAAGCTAAAATTTATTCTTCTTAACTTATTAATTACTACACAAAACTATTTTAAAATCCGTAATCTTTCTATGATATATGCCAAATCATCTTGTGTTAAGGATTTATAAAGAAGATCCACATTTTTTCTAAAGAAATCGTCTGGAATGTTTTGTAAATCAATTTTTTTTAATTCATCAATTAATTTATTGTTAAATCTATATTTAATTATTCTTCCGGGATTTCCTACCACTACCGCATATGCAGGGATATTTCCAGATACTACAGTTCGAGCACCTATTATTGCCCCCTTACCAATGTGAGCTCCAGATAAAATTAAAGCATCTGTCCCGATCCATACATCATCTTCTACAATAATTTTACCTTTGGATAGTGAATCAACTTTCTCTCCTAAAAACATTGCTTTAATTGGATAAGTCGTAAAAGTATTCATCCTATGGTTTCCACCTAAAACAAACTTTACTCCATATGCAATAGAAACATAGGATCCAATTATCAATCCTTCCTCAGCTTCTCCCCAACTATAAATCTCCAGTGGACCATAACAATGTTTCCCTACAGTCACAATTCCTAGTGGAAAAATAT
>CAZIYU010000080.1:0-2457 GCA_964543595.1 uncultured Candidatus Saccharibacteria bacterium
ACGGTAATAGCCTATAGTCACCCCCGGCGCTATTTTAGTTCCCTCCGCTTCATTTTTAGCAATGGATTCCAAAAGAGTACTTTTACCAATACCATTTGGCCCCCGTAATAATAAATGTTGATTTTTCCTCAATTTTATATCCGTCTTTCTAATAGAAAATTTATGATTTTTAATCATTTTAAACTTTGTAATATGTACTATTCCCCCCACTAAATCCGCCTGAGCGGAAATGATAAATTCTCTGATGGTTTTATCTTCCCTCCGCACATCCACCTTCTCTTCTTCCAATTCTTCAGCTTTTTCCCGCATTCGCTTGGCCACCAAACGCAAATTTCCACCTTTCATTCTAAAAGCGTTGGCCTGATCCTTTTTGGCTTGAATTTCTTTTAGCAATAAGGCATTCTTGCGATTTTCCCTGTCCATCCGAGCCGTAATCTGATCCCGTACATCATTATAGTTTCCAGCATATTGTTCAATTTTCCTAGTATAAACATCCAAATAAAGCACCCCATCGGTAAAAGAATTTAGAAAGTGGGCATCGTGAGAAATTACCATTACGGTTTTGTCATATTTTATTAAAAAATCTGTTAAATGAGCAATCCCCGCTTTATCCAAATTATTTGTTGGTTCATCTAATAAAAGTAAATCAGGATTTTGAATAATTGCTGAGGCCAAAAGCAAACGCGCTTGCTGACCACCAGAAAATGAACGCATTATTCTATCATGCACTTTAATATGCCCTCTTAAATTTACTATTTCTAAAACATCATCTATTCGCGGGTCAATATCATAAACTTTTTCCTTAAAACATTTCTCGAAAAATTCTCGCACGGTTAAATCTAATTCATCCCTAGGAATCACTTGCCGAGATAAAGCAATGGACACGCCATTTATCACATTTATTATTCCATTATCTGGTAAAATCTTTTTTGTAATTAAAGAAAATATAGTACTTTTACCGGCGCCATTTTGCCCCATAATAGTAGTTTTAGTCCCTCGCCTAACAGAAAAATCCACCTCGGTCATCAGAGGATAATTTTCCCCATAACCAAAACTCACTTTCTCAAATCTTAAAATTGTATCCTCTTTAGCCATAAGTCAGTAGAATACCTTAAAAACAGCTTTTATGCTATAGTTTGCCGTATGTTTACCAAAGGCCAAGCGGGAAAAATTAAATCATTACATGAGAAGAGAAATCGGGAGAAAACCGGACTTTTTTTGGTAGAGGGAGAGAAAAGTGTGTTGGAAACCATTAATTCAGATTTTGAAATTCAGACAATTTTGGCTACCAGAGATTTTTTTAATAAATATGAAGAACAGATAAAGACCAAGAAGATAAATTATGAAATAGTAGAGCCGGCGGAAATAGAAAAAGTGGGTACTTTAGAAAGTAATGATTCCGCCCTGGCCATAGTTAAACAAAAAGAAAATGGTTTAATTGATATGAATAATAAAGATGGAATTATTCTAGCCTTAGATAATATTCGGGATCCTGGAAATTTTGGCACTATAATTAGAATCGCCAATTGGTATGGTATTAAAACAATTATTGCTTCCAAAGGCACCGTGGACTTTTATAATCCCAAAGTAATTTCCGCCACCAAAGGTTCTTTCACCATGGTGAAAGTTTTCTATATAGATTTAAAGGCTTATCTAGAAAAAGCCAACACGCCAGTGCTGGGCACGTTTATGACTGGAGAAAATATTCATGAATTAAGTTTTCCTAAAGCGGGAATTTTAGTCATGGGTAATGAATCAAATGGTATTAGTCCGGAAATTGAAAAAGTCATTTCGCAAAAAATTACCATCCCTGCCTTTGGTGGCGCCGAATCTCTAAATGTCGCCATCGCCACCGCCATTATTATTGATAATTGGCAGAGGAATTTAAATTAAAATTTATATAGTAAAAGAGGCCTAGCAAACGAATGTCTACTAGGCCTCAGAGCGGCGGGGCCTCGCATATATGCTTACCCCCCTGATTCAATACCTGTGCTTGCGCATCTTTTTCTCCTTTCGGCGCCGATTTGGCATTTTGTTCATGAAAGATCAAAAGCGTGGGGGCTAGACACCGATGCCGGGTAAAATGTCCGGCGACGTGGCGCTGTCGCCCCCAAGGTCTGTGATTGCTGTGCGACGGCCGTACCCCCGCCTGACAGTAAACCGAAGTCTTGTCTGCCGCACAACACCTCCTAACAAATAATTCGTCTCTGAACTAACTGAGGTTTATCAGTCCAGAGTCGGAGCTGTCTTGCGACACTCCTAGGGCTAGTGGAACAAGCAATCAACGCCATTATTCGGACCCTGACTAAGATGGTCGGGTTCGTCAAGCGAGGGCTCTCTCACCTCCCCTATTTCAATCACTCTATTATTAAGTATAGCATAACCACAAAAAAAGTCAAGAATTTCGTAATGGTTCAATAGCTTGGACGCAAAATATATGTAAACTATGTACATGTC
>CAZIYU010000081.1:0-2382 GCA_964543595.1 uncultured Candidatus Saccharibacteria bacterium
GATGCCGTCAAAGCCATAGAAGACATTTACCGCTATTTGAAAAATTAAATAAATAATTAATTTATCATTTTCTCCAATTTTTCTGAAACATTGATCAAACCCGGCTTCTTTATATCATTTACAATCCCATCAATAACCGCCCCACTTAAAAGACAGATCGTTTTTTCTATTTCAACTGGAGTAAGTTCATTCCTATTACCCTTAAAAGTTATTGGGAATCCATTATTAGCAAAAGTAATATTTTTATATACAATATCCTCGTGAATCTCACCTCCTTTGCGAAAAGACACGACGGGAAACTCCCGATCTGAAGAAGAAACACTAATTAAATAAAGAAGTTTATTTGAAATCAAATTAGTAATATCTTCTTTTTGAAGAATACTTGATCCTGTAGCACCGATAATGACATTAGGTTTATTATTCAAGATAACAGATACCAAATCACTGTGCCTATGTTTAATATCAAATCCGCTAACAATATATTGATTCTGTTCAAAAATCTCTAGAATTGCTTCTCCTATTGGGCCAAGACCAACAACTAAAATAGATGGTTTATTTATTTTATTTTCTAAAATATATTTACCTATCAATTCAAAACATTGTCTAGCAACGAGTGGACTCTCTTGAACTAATTTTGTAGTTGATCTAGCAACATTAACAACTGGAAAAGGGAGAAAATCTTTTTCTAATTTTCTAAAACCCGAGGACGTTTGTTCCACTGCAAAAATAACTTCCCTTTTAGCACCAATAAATACTTGGATCAATTCCGCCCCATCATCCAAAATAATAACTTTAGAATCTACTGGTACAAGCCCTAAAACTTTTTTACAATTCCTTCTATGCTCATCGTCAAAGGAAATACTAGAAAATTTTGGCTGTAATACCTTTATTCCAATCTGTCTAATCTCATTTAGAATATCATTATTTGTTGAATAAACCTTACCCAAAACGATTATTTTACTTGGGTTAAAACCAAAACTCACAAATAATTCAAACATTTTTGATTGTGGCTCCAGAAGATGTTGACAACAAACAAGGTAAATATCACTCACATCTTTTTTGTGTTTTTTATAATGGTTAAATACTTTTTTTAGTAGTGGATAATTATAATCCATAGATTTGTGGGCGGTACATGATTTGAACATGTCACCTACTGAACGTCAATCAGTCGCTCTACCAAATGAGCTAACCGCCCTTTATGATTCTTCCACAGAACTGCCTACTAAGATACACCAATTTTCTTGAAATCGCAACTGTGCCGCACCTTAAAACACAGACTCCTTTGTAGTGGGGATAAGTCTTTCTACCTATTGTGCGTTTATCAACACTTACGGAAGTAAAATTACAAATTGGTATCTTAAGCTCCTTCGACCAGTATCTTCGAATACTGTTTATATTTTGATCAGCTCTTAAATGTAGCTCACATTTAATTTTTAGCCTATCAAAAGAATAATTTCTTTCTAGTGCTCTTATAAAAAACCTTAAAACAAGAGGGTCGGAGTTACCTATCCCGGTACAAACGCTAGTCTTAAAACCTTCGCCTAGATATAACATAGCCAGAGCAATTTCTATCTCATTTGAATCAAATTTCAGTTTACTAAGTGATATTTCAGCTTCCTTTTCTGCTAACTCAATCCTCTTTTTCTTTTCAGCGTTATGCCAGATAAGAGACTTCATACGAGCATAAACCAGACCTTTTCTCCATTTATTATTAAGGATTTTCTTTTTAGATTTAGATAATTTAACATTCTTAAACCAACCGCTAAGTGTAGCTTTAGGTATGCCAAACTTTTTTACAGCATCTTTAAGAGAATTACCAGCTTGCCGATATTTAATTACCCGATCTTTTAATCTGAACCACTTAGATATCATAGTACTAGTATATCATCTATGGTACGAATATACTACCTTATTTCTCCAAATCCAGCGTAAAATCAAAACGGATTTTGGCCACAAATTCGGGGACGTGGCTGACCATAATCATGGCCCCTTCGTATTTATTTAGCGCCTCAGCGATAATGGGAATATGACGAAAATTTATATGATTGGTTGGTTCATCTAATATCAGAAGCCCGGGCTTTTGAATAACCAATCTAGCAAAAGCCACCAAACCTTTTTGCCCTTCGGATAAACTACCAATTTTATTAGGCATAATATCCCCAGTAATTAAAAAACCCGCGGCAATACTGCGCATTTCCTGCTCGGATATTTTTTTAGACACTTCCGTAAGAGATTGATGAACAGTGTCCTCAAAATTTAAAGTGGAAAAATCCTGTCGATAATAACCTATAATTACATCATTATGAATTTTTGTGCCAGTAGCTTCATTTTTAGCAATAGATTCCAGTAGGGTACTTTTACCAATACCGTTTGGCCCCACTA
>CAZIYU010000082.1:0-2378 GCA_964543595.1 uncultured Candidatus Saccharibacteria bacterium
TTTGCGAACACACCCACAGAAAATTACTGGTACCGGACGAATTGTAAAGGTGAACTGGCCCGGACCCCAAATTTTTGACACCAATCTTGTATAATTTATCAATCTAGTTAATATACAAGGTATATGAAAAGACAAAAAATCGCTCCTGAATTAAAGGAGCAAATTATCAATCGTATTAAGAACGAAGGTGTTACTGTTATGCAAGCCGCTAAAGATCACGGTCTAGCGGAAGGCACTATCTACGCTTGGATTGCCAAGAAGGTCGAAGGTGGTCCAACTGTGTCTGAAATCATTCGTTTAAAAAAGGAAAACGCTCAGCTTTTTCAGCTCTTGGGTGAGATCACCCTTAAGCTATCTGAAACCCAAAAAAAGAAATGTTAGCCGACAGCGAGACATCTAAAACTCTTCGGGCCAGAGAGTTTCAGGTTTCTCGCCAAAGTCTCTATTACAAACAAAAGAAACCAGACAAAGATTGGGCCTTAAAATGCCGAATCGAGGAAGTATTACGAGAATATCCAAGCTACGGATCCAGACGTTTGGCTTGGCATCTTCATCTTAATCGAAAAGGAGTCAAACGAGTAATGAATATATTTGGTATCAAAGCCTATCGAAGGCGAGGTCGCAAGTACAAAAAGACCAAGAATATCAAGGTGATTTACCCCAATCTTCTCATCACCACGTATCCGGCTTACGAGAACCATATTTGGGTCTCCGACTTCACTTACATTCCGTTTCAAGGTAAGACTGTTTATGTCTCCACCGTCCTTGATTTATTCACCAGAAAAGTGGTCGGTTTGTCCATTTACACCAACCACGCCACCCAATTAGTTCTCTCAGCTTTCCTAAACGCCATTCATGCTAATTCTCGTCCAGAAATATTCCATTCGGACAATGGCAGTGAATACAACTCACAGGTATTTATTGAAGCCTTACAAAATGTTGGTACCTTAATCTCTCGTTCTGCACCCGGTTGTCCATGGGAGAATGGTTACCAAGAATCATTTTATTCCCAGTTCAAAATCGATCTTGGTGATCCGACTAGATTCAAAAAAATTGGTGAACTAATATTTGAAATTTACCAGACAATTTATCGTTACAATAATTCTAGGATTCACTCGGCTCTTAAAATGTCACCGGCTCAATTTGCACTTTTGAACACCCAGAGTTATACTTTAGCTAACAAGACTGGTGTCTAAAGAAAGGGGTCCAGTACATATCTCCTTCGATTAAAATATTAAAGTCCTCGTTTTTATCGGTAATAATATCAGGATATTTATTTCCTTTTTCTCTTAAAATCGGTAAGGCATCTTTGCTCTCCTTATCAAATTTTTCAATTTTATTTTCCCAAACAAGCCCATACCTTTTATGATCTTTGAGTTTTTTTATTTTTACTTCAAGCTCAAGTATCTTGGCTTCAAGTTCCTTATTTTTTATTTCTTCAGACATAGTTGAACACTTCTATGTCCCGGCCATCTGTTATTTATAAAACAAAAATGGATAGCCGAGGTGTTCAACCACAACTGAATCCCACTAGGAGACCAATCGCAGAACTCGGCTACCCGTTTATACCTACGATTGGTTAAAACGAGCAAAAAGCCGTTAGCTCCTAGCTGGAATCTATGTTGTGATTGAACTTCCACATAATAGCAGAAAAATGATTATTAATGAAGCCTTTTGGGGGTAATAAGCGAATTTAGTTATCAACAGCCCCGCCTAGACTCCCTTGAGGGTTTGCGTCATCAATGTAGGTATGGAAAACACAACACAAAAAGCGGTCGGGGCAATCGCAAGAGAAACACAAGCCCCAGTAAGGGTAAAATACTGCCTTTATGCGAGAAAAAGCACGGAAAGTGAGGAAGCTCAAATCCTCTCTATCGACTCACAAATCAAGGAGATGCTCTCGATGGCTGAGCGTGATCATTTGGAGATAGTAGAGATTAAGAAGGAATCACACTCAGCAAAAGAAGCCGGGCAACGGCCAGTATTTAATGAGATCGTGGAAGAAATCAAGCAAGGAAAATTCAACGGTATCCTGACCTGGGCGGCCGATCGTATTTCTAGAAATGCTGGGGACTTGGGTAGGATCGTGGACCTGATGGATTCAGGGAAGCTTTATGATATCCGAACTTTCAGTCAAAGATTCTCTAACAATCCTAATGAAAAATTCTTACTGATGATTCTAGGCTCGCAAGCTAAATTGGAAAATGACAATAAGGTTCTCAATGTTAAAAGAGGTCTGCGAGCTAGATGTGAGATGGGACTCTGGCCTTGTACGGCCCCAACTGGGTATCTTAATAGTAAAAACACTGAAAAAAGATGTCATGTGGAAATTGATCCACATCGAGCACCGATTATAAAGAAAATGTTTGAAAAAGTAG
>CAZIYU010000083.1:0-2355 GCA_964543595.1 uncultured Candidatus Saccharibacteria bacterium
GCGCCGGTCATGCCTTTTTATGCCGATGAGCTTTATCAAAAAGTGAAATCTTTTGGTGGCAAGGAAAGTGTGCATTTGGATTCTTGGCCAGAGTCACATAAACTAATTAAGCCGGAGGAAAAGATAATTATTGATATGGAAGAAATTAGGAAGATTGTTTCTTTGGGTTTGGAAGCCAGAGCCAAGGTAAATATAAAAGTTCGTCAGCCACTCGCAAAATTAAAAATAAAAACTGATAAATTAAAAATCGAAGATATAGAAAGATATTCTGATTTAATAAAAGATGAAATAAATGTAAAAGAAGTAATTTTTGCTAATACTAGTAAAGAGGAGGCTTGCCCCGTAGTGAAAAATTCTGATTTTTCTACTACTGGGGTAGAATTAGATTTAACTATGACACCAGCATTGAAGGAAGAGGGAATGGTGCGGGAATTGACTCGAGCGATTCAAGAATTAAGAAAGCAAGAAAAATTAAGTCCGTCTGATATAGTGAGTCTAAAAATAAAAACTGATCAGGCGGGTAAGGATTTAATTAAGAGATTTGAAAGTGAAATCAAAAAAACTACTCTGTTAAAGAATATCTCCCTATCCGAATCGGTTTCCGGGGCGGATTTTGAGGAAATTGAAGGTGGTAGTGCTATTAAAGTAGACGATTTAAACTTTGAAATAAAAATAAATAAATAGTATGCATACTATTTATACCACTGAAGGTTTTATATTGAAGAGTATAAATTTTGGCGAGGCCAATAAGTATTTTTTTATTTTTACCAAGGAATTTGGTTTGATAAAAGCAACCGCCCAAAGTGTACGTCACTTAAAATCTAAACTTCGTTATGGTCTAGAAGATTTCTCACTTAGCCAAGTATCTGTAGTGCGAGGGCGGGAGCTGTGGCGCATCACCAGTGCCGAGAAAAAATTGAATTTGAAAGATAAAGAAAAACTGGCTTTGCTGGCTAGAATCTTTTCCTTACTTCTACGCTTGCTTCATGGTGAAGAAAAAAATGATTTTCTCTTTCAAACCGTGAAAGAGGGAATAAATTTTTTACAGACCAGTGGATTAAACGAAGAAATTCTCGCCAATTTTGAATGCATTATGGCTTTGCGGATTTTATCTTCTTTAGGTTATATCGGTAAGTTGGGTGATTTTGATCAATTTACTACTTCACCGTATTTTACCCCGGAACTTCTGGTCTCTATGACTGTTTTAAAGAATCGGGCTATCATTGAAATCAATAAATCTCTCCACGAAACGCATTTATAATTCTTTTTCATTTTTTAATAAAAATGGTATAATTCAGGGATGATTTTTAGAGAGATATCAATGCAGAAGTGGGCCTTAATAATAATAGTTTTTGTTATATCTTTGATTGCCGGTTGGTATGGCGAGCAGGCGGTAGAGAGATTTTTTATTTATGATGAAATAGCTAATATTCAAAATTTTTAAATGTACGAAGATCCTAAAAGCAAAATAAGCCAATTGGAAAAGGTCCTGGATTCCCGGGAGAATAAAGTTTTTCGTAAGGCGAAAAGACACGAACTCCATGATCAGAATATTGTCGTTAATCAGGATTGGGATGACAATGAATTTAGGGTGGGTGAGGAGATTTTCAGTTCACCCGAGAAACCACAGGGTTTATCTTTTCCAATGAAGATTCTGATTGGTTCAGCGATCTTTTTTATTCTTGCTCTGGGCATCGCCGCCTTTAAATTTCTTGGTGGTGGTAATATGGTTTCTGGTGATAATATTGATGTGACGGTCAAGGCGCCTATTTCAGTGACTGGTGGGGAAATATTACCATTTGAAATAGAGATTCGAAATAATAATAATACTACTCTGTCTGGTGTCGATATGGGTATAACTTTTCCGACTGGGTCTAGACAAGCAGACAATATTTCGTTACCGGCTAATCGGATTCAGGAATATATTGGTAATATTTCTCCTGGTCAGGTCGTTAAGAAAAATCTAGCTGTTGTCCTTTTTGGTTCTGAAAATGAAAAGAAGGACATCAGTATCAGTTTGGAATATCGGATAACCGGTTCAAACTCATTGTTTAATAAAAACAAAATAGTTTCTGTTTTAATTAGTTCCGCGCCGGTTAATATTGTGGTGACTGGTCCACAAGAAGTGAACACTAATCAGACGGTGAATTATAAAGTGGAAGTCACTTCTAATTCCCCGACTATAATTAAAGATTTATTATTGAAGGCGGATTATCCCTTTGGTTTTTCCTTCATAAATTCGGTGCCAAATTATTATTCCAAAAATAATCTTTGGCTAATTGGTGATTTGGAACCTGGGGCCAAAAGAACCATAATGATTTCTGGGATTTTGAATGGGCAGGAAGGGGAAGAGCG
>CAZIYU010000084.1:0-2344 GCA_964543595.1 uncultured Candidatus Saccharibacteria bacterium
TGTGACGACAAAATTATTATCGTGCAAAGAAAATACAATATCCAAACGCCTGTCTGAAATTACCGATTCAAAAAAGTAATAGTTAGTTGTAGAACAGTCGCAAAAGACACCCACACTAAATATGGAATTTGCATATACATAATCCATTTAGCATAAGGATAAATGACGATCATGGCCCAGATCAAAGTACCCAAAACCAAAAGAATATCAATACCCGCTAAAATATTATTCTGTAAACCAAATTGCAGTGGAGTAAAAGAAAAATTAAAAATCAAATTTAAAATAAAAGGTAAGGCAATCAACCAGCCAATTTGTTTCTGGGCTAGCATAATAAAAACTTTACCAAAAGAAATAGCAATCAAAACATAGAGAAAAGTCCACACCGGCCCAAACAACCAACTCGGCGGTGACCAGCTTGGTTTGATTAATGTGCTATACCAATTATAGGTATTATTCATATATATTTATTATTATAGATTTATTAAAAATAATATGCTAGATTTATCAGTACAGGAGACGTGTCAGAGTGGTCTAATGTGCTTCTTTGCTAAAGAAGTGGGGTGTAAAAGCTCCCGCTGGTTCGAATCCAGCCGTCTCCGCAATTAAAACCATGCTTATATTATAGCATGGTTTTAATGTGGGGACGAAGAAGTGCCGGGGGCACTTCTGTGCTGGATTCGAAGCCTGTTTGAGATTTTTTAGAGTTTCTGAACGAATAAAAAATCCAAACATGGATACTGCTCATGTAATGAGAGAAATTCCAGCCGTCTCTGCCACTAAATTAGTCATGTAATCTTTCGGAATTTTCTTTTTCCTCCTTTTCATCGCTATAGGAAATTTTCTTGAAGCCTTTTTCTACATACCAGAGGACGGTAAAAATCAAAAGGGTAAGTAAAGCCGTAATTATCGCTAAAGAATACAAACCATAACCGCAAGCCATACCAATTCCCGCCGCCACCCAGAGGCCCGCCGCTGAAGTCAAACCAGAAGCCATCATTTTTTTCTCATTATGAAAAACTAAACCGGCACCAATAAAACCAATTCCTACCAAAACCTGAGAAGCAATACGGAGTGGGTCCACGCTGGTGCCTTGATAATAGGCGGACATAATGAAAGCGACTAAAATAAATAAAGCTGAACCCATGGAAACCATTGCATAGGTGCGCATACCGGCATTTTTACCGGCTAAGGTTCTCTCTATTCCCACTAAACCACCAAGTAAAACCGCCACCACCAATCTCACTAAAATATCGATCGTAGATAATTCCATAAATTTTATATTAAATTATTAATGTATTAATTATAGCATATATTCCTGCACCGCATAGCTTTTTAAATAAGCGACGTGGTGTGCTAAGATACAGTAATGCAATTTCAGGACCTAATTGAAAAAGAATTCCGTTTGCAAGAAGCCCAGAAAAAGGCTTTGAAGAAAATTGGACTAAAAACCATGGAGGATTTACTGTATCATTTCCCGACTCGTTATGGTGACACTGCGGAAATGAAGAATATTGGTAGCTTGGCCGCCGGGGAGACAGCTGTAATATTCGGGAAAATCACCGGCTTAAAAACCAGCAAAGCTTTTATTAAAAGAACTCCAATTTCCGAAGGTTATATTGAAGATGAAACTGGCCGAATAAAAGTAATTTGGTTCCATCAACCTTATATTGCCAAAATGATTCACGAAGGGGCTTTTGTCCGCGCTGAAGGAAAAATTTCAGAGAGAAAAGGCTTACTCGGCATGATGAATCCAAAGGTGGAAACGGTTACTAAATTACCAACTGGCGTTGGCGATTCTTTATTTGGCGAGGAGGGTGAAGCTCATTCCCTTTATCCAGTTTATCCAGAAAGTAAAGGTATTACTTCTAATTGGTTTTATCATGCTCTAAATAAAATATTTAAAGATCAAATATTGGAAAACATTATAGACCCCGTTCCGGACTATATTTTAAAAACCTATAATCTCCCCTCTCTCGCCACCGCCCTAGTCTGGATCCACGCCCCCTTAAAAAGAGAACATGCCCTGTCGGCGAGAAAACGTTTTGCTTTTGAAGAAGTTTTTTTCATCCAATTACAAAAAAAGAAAGACCGTTTACTCTGGCAAAAAGAACCAGCTTTTGTGATTGAAAAAACACCAGCGGAAATAGAACAATTCGTCAACAGATTTCCCTTTACTGCCACCGCAGCCCAAAGAAAAGCCATTGACGCTATTATGACTGATTTTCGAAGCGGTCACGCCATGTCCCGCCTACTGGAAGGAGATGTGGGGTCCGGAAAAACTGCGGTCGCGGCTAGTACCGCTTATTCTATTATTACCACCAGGCCTCTCAACCGCCCCCCAACC
>CAZIYU010000085.1:0-2340 GCA_964543595.1 uncultured Candidatus Saccharibacteria bacterium
TGAAAAATTTTCCCCTTAGTCTGACGATTATGATATATTTGATATTCTTGGTATTAATTTGGCGCTCACGATCTACTTATAAAGATGAAAAGTATTCATAAAAAAATTAAAATATCTTTTTTATTATTTTTAATAATATTTAATGTATTTATTTTTTATTCTTTATATTATGTCAGTACCTCAAAGATGATTGTCGCTTTTCTGGATGTGGGGCAGGGGGACGCAATTTTTATTAAGGCCCCCGGTGGAGTGCAGATGCTTGTTGATGGTGGAGCTAATAACAGTGTTTTGCGCGAGCTGGGGAAAGTGATGCCCTTTTATGATCGGTCCATTGATGTGGTGCTAGCGACTCATCCCGATCAGGATCATATTGGTGGGTTGGTGGAAGTATTAAAGAGATTTAAAGTGGATTTATTTATTCGAACCAATACTATTTCTAATTCAGCGGTTTTTATGGAATTGGAGGCATTAATTAAAGAGAAAAATATTCCGGAAGAAATAATCATTTCGCCAGAAGTATTGACTTTAGGTCGGGGAGCAGAATTTGATATTCTTTTTCCTACTACTGATACGGCTGGCTGGGAGACCAATGAATCATCTATTGTGGGGAAATTAATTTATGGTGACAATTCATTTTTATTGACCGGTGATTCACCACAAATTATTGAAAAATATTTAGTCGGGAAATATGGGGATTTCTTACAAAGTGATGTTTTAAAAGCTGGCCATCATGGGTCTAAGACCTCTAATGCGGAATTATTTATTGGCACCGTGTCACCAGCTTACGCTGTTATTTCTGCCGGTTTAGATAATCGTTACGGTCATCCAAATAAAGAAACAATAGATACCTTAACTAATTTTGGTAGTGTAATTTTACAGACTTTAGGTGGAGGGATGATTAAAGTTGAAACTGATAGTGATGTAATTAAAATAGGAGAGTAATTATAATTTTTTCTTTGCACGATAATAATTTTTTCGTCAAAAAATTATTTCTCTACTCCCTCAGTTTCTTGCTAGAAACTTCAGTCCGTAAGGCACGAAAAAACAATAATTACTCTCCTATTTGATAATTCCAGCTTTTTTGAGAGTGGCGTAGGCGCCGTTTTTTTGAATAGTTTTGATAGCTTTAGTGGACAGGGTTAGCACAAAAGTCTTTTTTAGTTCAGGCACATAAACCTTCTTCTTTTGTAGGTTGACATATTTACGGACCATACCAGTGGGGTTGAATTTAGTAGCACGGGTTCGATTAGAATATCCGCCCCCCATAATTGATCCTTTTTTTGTTACGGCGCAAACTTTCATTTTTACGAATTATTATACTAATATACGAATGGGCAAATGATACGAATCTAATTAACGAATATCATACGAATCTGGAAGACTATTTGGACATCCTAGCATAAAGTGTTAAAATTGCAAGACTGATGCAAATAAATTTTATTTTTCAAATAGTAATTCTAATAATTTCCATTATGGCCCATGAAGTAGCTCACGGGGCGGCCGCTTATGCCTTTGGCGACCCAACGGCTAAGAATCAAGGACGATTAACTCTTAATCCGCTCAAGCACATTGATCTTTTTGGTTCCATTATCTTACCTTTAATGTTATTTATCACCAAAGCTGGTTTTCTTTTTGGTTGGGCCAAGCCGGTACCCTATAATCCTTATAATTTGAGTCCACGGCGACTAGGAGAATTTTGTGTGGCCATCGCTGGTATTGCCACCAATTTTATCATCGCCATTATTTTTTCTGTTTTCATTAGATTTAGTTTTGCTCTAAATTTGTCTGAGCCGGTGATACAGCTAATGATTTATGTCGTCTTTCTAAACTTAGTTTTGGGTGTTTTCAATCTTATTCCCATTCCGCCTTTAGATGGTTCCAAGATATTATTTACCTTAATACCATATCGTTATGAACATCATTTACGTGTTTTGGAGCAATATGGTTTCTTTTTTCTAATTATTTTTATTGTCTTTTTTGGTGGAGTGATTTCACAGATTGTTTTAGCTTTATTGAAATTAATGCTACCCGGCTAGTAGAATTTGCCATTGGATTTTATGAAAAATCTCTAAAATTTTTCTATGGCAAATTTCACTACCGGGTGCTATAATAGTGCTATGTCAAAGTATCTAAGAGATTTTTTCATCAGTACTTTCGCTATTTTAATTGTCTTGGCTGGAATAATTTTTGCTGGTGAAATTTCCAATAACAATGCCCCCAGTGTAGATGATATGGGGTACACCTTAGATGACATCTACAATAAACTAATTGATTCAGAATATGAATATGTAGCTCATGATTTATTTCCAAGCGTTTCTACCTCAGAAAATACTATGCCCT
>CAZIYU010000086.1:0-2249 GCA_964543595.1 uncultured Candidatus Saccharibacteria bacterium
GAAAGGCAAATTTTGGGGCGCGGCAAAATTTGCCTTTCACCCAAAGACTCGAAAATATCAAAAAAGCCTCAATGGTAGATTTTGGTAATATTATACAATATTCTTTGCTTTATTGGGTATATCATAATCGGAGAAAAACTGTAGGATAAGAGAGTCTTAATAAAATTATTTAATTTCTAGGGATAGGTTTTCAGCCAATGTATACGAAATCTTCTGCCCTTCTATAGTATTTTTATATGGGGCTTCTTCATGGGAATATTCCGATATTTTACTACACTTAAAATCTTTAAATTTATTCAAAACAAAGTTCATAACCTTTATTTCATCATCAGAAAATATGCTCTTATCGCAAGGAGTTAGAGATTTTAGCTGTTCTCTTACTGTGTCATGAACAACTACTTCGCTCTTACCTATTAGCGCGTCCTTTAGCATTACGCTTATTATCAACTCATAATCATCGGCGGTAGGTCCATAGGCAGAATGAGTATACGAATTACCACTTATTGAAACGGAGTAAGCTTTATAGCAAAGAAAATCCATATACCACAAAAGCTTATTTATCTTAGTCACAAAAGTTTCATGAAATCCTAAGATATACAAAACCATACTTTTTATTTTTTCCAAATCAAAATTCTTATAACCTGTAAATTCTCCAACTTTTCGCTCAGAAATAAATAATTGTTCTAAAACCTTATGAAAATTTGGCTGGATCTCTTTTTTAATTAACTCATCTATCCTCTTTTTTAATGCTTCACTTACATAAGGCGCCAAATGGCGAGCCTGTTTTTCGAATATTTCCAATAGGTTTTCTGGTTTAGAAATGAGTTCCAGCACTTCATCGTGAGCTTCATCTTGTAAGCTCCCAGATTCATATCTATGTACAGTTATTTCTCCCCACCCTAAAAGTTTACTTAAAGACCTCTGACTCAACCCATAACGTTCTCTAATTTCCGTTATCTGCATTGGGGTAAGCAAATCATGAACTTTTCGATATTCCATGAAAGCAGTTTTTAAATTCCCTTCCTCCAGTTCTTCAACAAAAACTTCCTCCTTGCATTCATTACATGTAGCAATAGAAGACATTATTTTAATATCCTCTTCTTTGACTTTAAACACTTCTCCCTTGGAGATTACCTGGCTATCGGCCATTTTATTGCACTTTGGACAATATATCTTTTCTATCATTTTCTATTAATCCTTCCTCGTCCTGTGTGGCAATTTAATTGGATGAACTGCAATATGAAAAGATAAACACTTGGCTCTATCAAAGCCAAAATCATCGCTTAACTTAACATAGATCTCTTCGCCTTGCATACGTACTCCAAACTCCCATACCATATTACCCGGCCTGCCCTTATCTTTTTCCGGGCCGTTCATGTAATCTTTGTAGGTCAGTTGTGAAATCGTATTCTTGACATCTGAAATCGTGATTCCTAAATAAGAACATGTAGTCTTATAGTCGCTACGAGGAATAACTATAAAGTTTTGGGTCAAAACATGTTTGAATTTTTTTAAAAACTCTGTAATTTCTTGTGTGGATGCCAATAATCTCTCCTATGTTTGTTATCATATGATACTTAGTGTATCATATGATAACACTAATTGCAAGCTATTTTTCATTATTTTTTCTCCGTCTCTCTTATACCCTTCCGGATAGAGAATTCGCTCACGCCGAACCTTGTGGCTAGGCTCTCCGGAGAAACAGAATCTATCGAAGAGCCATCCGCCTCAAGCAATGCTTTCATGAGTAACACGAATTTGGCTGGCTGGCTCTTTGAGACCAGGTTTTTAGAATCAAATAAGCTGCCATCTACTTTAAAGGCCTCGCCCGGCAGGCTTCTTAGCTCTATCCAGGCGTCCTTACCGTAATTAAAATTAACATCTATTAATTTATATGTTTCCTGCAGAGCTTTTAATTCTTTTATCATCTGCCGCCGCATATCGGTATCGGACCATTCAGGGCTAACACCTAAGGTAATTGCTAAACTTTCCAGCGGCACGAAAAACTCTTTTTCACCTGTCCTGGCCGACTCAGCCAGAAGGATGAGATACGTGTCCATATCGCGATCCGCCTGGGCCTTGAGCATGGCGGGGAAATAGTTCTTATTATTCAAAAGTTCTTTATTGACGCTGACGACTGTGCCTCCAGGTAGAGGCTCAAGCACTTTCGGCCTATCGGGCCTTTCCTTCTTTTCCTTCTCATAGCCTTCCAGAAGAAAGTTCCTCAGACGCAAGAGCTTTGCCTTGGC
>CAZIYU010000087.1:0-2212 GCA_964543595.1 uncultured Candidatus Saccharibacteria bacterium
AAAGGTTTGTCCGTCAGCACTACATTGTCGTGGATATGATTCTAATACTGGATTATTTGCTGTTATACATTCCTCAAAGGTAGTCATATTTAGATTAGGATTATGTCCTGGTAAATGTGAGTATAAAATACCTAAAGCGAGCCCGCCTAAAATAATTATCACGATAATCACTAACGCTATTATTGGTCTTTTAGTCATTTTATAAAGTATAGCATAAAATTTATGAGTTTGTTGCACTCCAAGAAGTTACTTTGTCTAGGTGATTGTTAAATATTATTTAAAAATTAAATTATTAACTTCAATATATACTGATTCGGTTTCGGCCCCATTTATTGGTAAGTATATAGATTTTACAGTACCTAATATTTCAACATGAATCCATTCTAAATCAGAATAGTTGTACTTATCAATTAAGGTATTTTTTATATCATCAGATTCAATTTTTATTGAAATTACGATATCCTCCAGACTAGGATTATCTCTTAAATTCAAAAATTGATTTTCTTCTTTGATTTCACTTTCTATGTCTGAGCCTAAAATATATCCCTCGATTATAACTTGTTTGTCATTATAAAAATTTATATTTTCATATATTTTTTCTGCTGAAGTTGTGGTGGTATGCTCTGAATCGATTGTTTCTTCTGTGGTGGTAGAGGCTGTTTCTTCTTGATTAGTATCGATTCCCGCGTCTTGTTCCTCTAGTTCTACTACTTGATACCCTTCTTCCTCAAGAAAATTACTGATTTCTTCGTCATTAAGTTCATTAATAGTTCCAACAGAATCATCAATTACCGCATCGGAAGTGACTTCTTCAGTTTCATTATTTGTTATTACAGCGTCGGTAATTTCATCAAAGATCCCATTACCGTCATCTTGAGATATTTTGGCAACTATTCTATGACCATTACCAGTTCGGTGTTTTGTTGCGATAACAATATTTTTATGTTCACCAGCCGGTAATAGCGTTGATGTTCCAATTATTTCAGGTTCAGTAAAAGATAAATCTGTACTATAGATAGATACATATCCAGGTTTAGAAAGTTTGACATAACTAACAGTGACGGGTACCCCAAAATTAAGACACTTTTTACACCAAGATTAGTAGTATAATACTGGTCGAGTATTAATTAATCTTAGTAAAAATATATGTCTGACAAAAAACAATACAAGGTATCTTTGGATTTGAAGAATCAGATCCTAGAAAGGGTCAAAACTTCAGGAAAAACCATCAAAGAAATTGCCGAGGAACATGGTCTCTCCACCACCTGCATTTACGCTTGGTTACGAACCGGTGTTACTGGTGTCCGTCCAAAAGATCTGATTAGGCTGGAAAAGGAAAACCGCGAACTCAAGCAAATCATCGGCGAACTCACAGTCCAACTAGGCGTTGGGCAAAAAAGGGGGTTGCGATGAAGCATCCCAAACTACACTCCGTTCTCGGAGTATCACGAAGCTCTCTGTATTACAAAAGAAAAAAGCCAGCTGAAGATTGGTTAATCAAACAGAAAATTGAATTTGTCCTCCATGATTTTCCTAGTTATGGCCACAAACGAATTGCCATGGCTCTGAAGCTCAATCACAAACGGATTCGGCGCGTAATGAAAATCTATGGTATCAAACCCTACCGACGGCATCGAAAGCCTGGTAAATGGTCAAAACCAAAGCCAAATGAGATATTCCCCAATCTGTTGCTCACCACTCCCTTAGTCCGTTTAGGTCAGATTTGGGTGACGGACTTCACCTACATTTTCTGGCGGAATCAGTTCATCTACCTAGCGACAGTAATGGATATTTGGAATCGAGAAATTGTCGGGGCTTGTGTGTTAGCCAATCACTCCAATGCTCTGGTAGTGCAAGCGATGATTTCCGCTTTAATGGATCATCCGAAACCGGACATCACTCATTCAGATCAAGGTTCGGAATATACCGCCAAAGTCTATCAAGATTTCTGTACTTCCGCTGGGATGCAAATATCCATGTCCAGAAAAGGTTCACCGTGGGAGAATGGGTATCAGGAATCGTTCTATGACAAATTCAAGGTGGATCTCGGTGATCCCAGCCGATTTGATGATTTGGGAGAATTGGTGTATGAAATTTACCACACCATCTACATCTACAATACCAAAAGGATTCATACTAAATTGAAAATGTCACCGCGAGAATTTACGAAAATTTGCGAAAAAAATCGCCCTAGTGTAGACTAGAAGCAATT
>CAZIYU010000088.1:0-2190 GCA_964543595.1 uncultured Candidatus Saccharibacteria bacterium
CTAAGAAGTGGCAGATTATAAAAGATAGTAGATTAAGAGAGTTTAATTATGGAGATTTTACCCAGAAACCGAGCGAACAGGTGGATGTTCAAAAGCCACTTAGAATTACCGAACCTTTTCCTAATGGTGAAAGCTATACTCAAACCACTGCTAGGATGAAGTCTTTTCTTGATGACTTAAAGAAGAACTATGATGGTAAAAGAGTTATGATTATTGGACACAGAGCTACTCAATATGGCTTAGATAATTTGATTAAGGGCGTATCGCTTGAACAGTTAACTACTTCGCACTTTAAATGGCAGGCAGGGTGGGAGTATAAATTATAAAGATATTATGTATAGGCTTGATACAGAAAAACAAATATTATTCTATGAGAATGAGTTTTATGTATTCTCTAACTACTCGTCTTTCGCTATAGAATGGAAAGGTAAATTATACCCCACATCAGAACACACTTATCATTCAGAAAAGTTTGAGGATGGAAGTTTAAAGGAGCAAGTGAAAAATACTCGTTCAGCTCACGATTCGCAAAAGTTTGCTGAGGCAAATAAGGACAAATACCGAAAAGATTGGGGTGAAGTGAGAATTGGTATAATGAAAGAGATTCTTAGAGCTAAAGTTGAACAGCATCCTTACGTGAAAAAGAAACTTTTGGAATCTGGTGATAAGGAACTCATTGAAGATTCTTGGCGCGATTCATTTTGGGGTTGGGGACCAAATAAAGATGGACAAAATCAATTAGGAAAACTTTGGATGGAGGTCAGAGAAGAATTTAAGAAAAATATATGAATCTTATAGAAATTAAAAAACTGATAGAAGAGAATCCAGTTGCTATAGCAACAGTAATGGCTAATGGTAAGCCAAATGCTATTGGGGTAGCTTATGTTAAAGTTGTATCTGATTCCGAGATAGTAATTACTGATAACTATATGAATCAGACCTCAAAAGATATTCAAAATGATAAAAATGTGTGCTTACTTGTCTGGGATAAAGATATGAAGGGTTATAAAATGATTGGTCAAGCTGACTATTTTTCTTCTGGTAAATGGACAGAATATGTTAAAAACTTACTTGAAAATAAAGGGTTGCCAGCAAAGGGTGCAATTTTAGTTAAGGTGGAGAAGATAATTCCTTCAGCATAAAAACTTAATTGATAATAATATGGTCATAGATATAGAATTAACTTTGAATAGATGGGGTTTAGGAAAAATTGCCGAGAATAAATTTCAATTTCTTTGTTTTAGATTTTCTAAGTGGAAAATCCCGAATAAATACTCTATTTCATTTGAAATAAATTGGAAAGTAAAAGAAGGGGATATTCCTAAGAATTAAAATATAAATTTTTCTAAATAAATCAGATTCTTGCATTTTCTGTAAAAAAGAGTAGTTTAATGAGTGGAAGCTCTTTACAATAAAGAGCACAAATAGTGATAAACCGGAGTTCCATACTGTTTGGAACGAAGGGGCGTCACGGAAAGGGACAGATGAGTAAGAAGCAAGACGTTGGTTTCTTTGAGGCTTTGGGTAAGTGTCTGGCGATTGCGCTGGAAATCCTCCGACGAATTCGTTCACTAACAGCCAGTACTCTTACGGATGGTCAGCGTTTGGATATTGCCAACTGGTTTGCCAGTAAGGCCACGGACGAACTCTACGTCAAAGTCTTCGGCGACATCTACACCGCTTGGCGGGGAGCGATGGAGGAAGAGCAAGCAGTTTGGCGGATGGAGAACTTAGAGTGGTCTGGTAGTTATCACCCACAGTCGTGGACTTCAGACGAGAGCGTGTTTTTTGGTTCAAATACAGGATGGAGACTTCCTTCTGTGGCTGAACTTCAGTGGGCTATTAAGAATTCCAAATTTGCGTCCAGTAGCTACATTGGTTGGTATTGGTCTAGTGAAGAGACTAACCAAGACCACGCTCTGGCTATTCTTGTATCCTCTGGCAGAGTGGAATCATTCAACAAAGCCAAAGGTATAGCGTTCCGTTTCGTACGGGAGAAGCAACGAGCCGTGAAGGCTGAACAAATCTCAAGCGAGGCACTGACCGTCGGTTTGTTCTCTGGTGCTCCTGGGTGGAGACAGTAATTCGCCTCTGTTTTTGCGAGGTGGTTGATGATGAATCAGCCACCTCTTTTTTGTAAAATTATGTAGTGGTCTCTAGTGTGGGGTAAAATGTTGGAATATATACCGT
>CAZIYU010000089.1:0-2177 GCA_964543595.1 uncultured Candidatus Saccharibacteria bacterium
TTCAGCTAATTTAAACTTATGTCAATTATTTATATTTTAGTGGGTATTATCGTTATTATCGCCATTTGGGTAATTTTTGCTTATAATCGCTTTGTGGTCTTTGTGAATCGCGCCAAAGAGGCTTGGTCAGATATTGATGTTCAGCTAAAGAGACGTTATGACTTGATTCCTAATTTGGTTAATACGGTTAAGGGTTATGCGACTCACGAAAGTTCTACTTTTGATAAGGTGACCCAAGCTAGAACGGCAGCCATGAATGCTGGAAATATTGCGGAAAAAGGTCAGGCGGAGAATATGTTATCTGGGGCTTTGAAATCCGTTTTTGCTTTAGCCGAGGCCTATCCAGATTTGAAAGCCAATCAAAATTTTCTAAGTTTGCAGACTGAATTATCTGATACGGAAAATAAAATTCAATCATCTCGCCGATTCTATAATGGTAATGTTCGGGACTTAAATATCGCCGTTGAGGCTTTTCCCGGAAATATTATTGCCGGCCTTTTCCACTTTGCTAAAATGGAACTCTTTACCCTTGATGACGAAGCCGCCAAAAAACCAGTGGAAGTGAAGTTTTAAATCTATGGAAATAAAAGATAGAGAATCGCATAGAGTTGCCGTTACAGCAATCATCTATAAAGATGGTAAATATTTGATTGCCAAAAGATCTCCTACTAAAAAAAGATTTCCCAATAAATGGACCGTGCCTGGTGGGGGCTTGGAGGTGGATGACTATATGCACGATAAACCGAGTACGACGGCTGGTCAGTGGTATTATGCCATTGAAAAAACTTTGAGGCGGGAGGTGAAAGAAGAAGTAAATTTAGAAATAGAAAAACCACAATATCTTTTGGATTTAGCTTTTATTTCCGAGCAAGGTCAACCCTGCCTTGTTCTAAGTTATTATGCTGAATATAAGAGTGGGGAAGTTAAACTTGATGAGGACAGTTGTGATTATAAATGGGTCAGTCTTATTGAGGCCAAAGATTACGATTTAATTGATGGAATTTGGGAGGAAATAGAAATGGTAGATAGAATTATTAATAAATAATTTAAAGTATAGGTCTAAGTATAAACTATGGCTACGATTTACACCCAACAGGATAAAAATGTTCGCAAGACCTGGTTTTTGATGACCATTTTTTTGGTGATTGTTATTGGTTTGGGCTATTTTATTTCCTATTATTATAATAGCCCGGGGATTTTATACTTTGCGATTATTTTTAGTTTATTTATGAATGTATTGAGTTATTGGTATTCCGATAAAATCGTCTTGTCTATGGCCGGGGCCAAGGAAGCTAAACATGATGACTATACCGATCTATACCATATAGTAGAGAATCTCTCTATCACCGCTGGTTTACCTATGCCTAAGGTCTATATTATGACTGAGCCATCACCTAATGCTTTTGCTACTGGGCGAAATAAAGAACATGCCGTGGTAGCGGTGACTACTGGTTTGTTGGAAATATTGAATAAGACGGAATTAGAGGGAGTGATTGCCCATGAGCTTTCTCATATTGGCAATCGGGATATTTTATTACAGACGGTGATTGTGGTGTTGGTAGGTTTTGTATCAATTTTAGCCAATATCTTTATGCGCGGGGGACTGGGTGGTGGAAAACAGGATAATAATAAAGGTGGGGGGATTTTGATGATTGTGGGTATTGTTCTTATTATTTTATCGCCAATTTTTACTAAATTGATTCAATTGGCGATTTCTAGGAAGAGGGAATTTTTGGCTGATGCTTCTGGGGCTTTGTTGACTAGATATCCGGAAGGTCTAGCTTCCGCTTTGCAGAAAATTTCTGGCACAAATATTCCAATGCATAATCCCAATAATGCCACCGCTCATCTTTTTATTGCTAGTCCATTTGGTGATACAGGTAACTCCAGTCAAATACAAAAACAATTTGGCGGGGCCAGAAAACTCTCTGGCCTTTTCAGTACCCATCCCCCCGTGGCAGAGAGGGTAAAGGCATTGTTAGGAACTAAAATATAAAGTTTGAAAAATTCTATTTTTAGTGTAGTATTCTTTAAGCACGG
Source organism: uncultured Candidatus Saccharibacteria bacterium (assembly GCA_964543595.1). Taxonomy (GTDB): domain Bacteria; phylum Patescibacteriota; class Minisyncoccia; order Phycocordibacterales; family GWA1-40-21; genus CAIJXO01. Next base: position 2,041 of record CAZIYU010000089.1, read on the forward strand.
AGGGTTCGCATAGCGGTCGAGTGCGCCACCTTGGAAAGGTGGTAAGGGGGAAACCTCTTCAAGAGTTCGAATCTCTTACCCTCCGCCAAGTCGAGCTAGGTTATTTTTGCACGAGGAACGTATCTTAAATCAAATCT
>CAZIYU010000090.1:0-1989 GCA_964543595.1 uncultured Candidatus Saccharibacteria bacterium
TGGCGGAGAGGGTCTACTTCGCCATCACCGCTTAAGACTGACTGTGGCTTCGTAGAACCTGTCGATACCATTCTGCTGACAAATTTCTGCGAAGCCCTACCTCAGTTCTTCGCCCCGACGGGCGAAGCAGAATGGCGGAGGGGGAGAGTCTACTTCGCAATCAATTCTCGATAGGACTGTTGCTTCGTAGAACTCCTCCTCCGGTACCATTCCTTCGAAGCCGTACCTCGGTCTAACTATTGTACGGCGAAGCAGAATGGCGGAGAGGGAGAGAGTAACCGACCTCTACCGTCGGTAAATCACCTATTTTGACACCAGTATTGCTATACTCTAACCGCTCGATTAGCTCTGCGGAACAAGGTCTATGCTCAGTCTGGCCTTTAACGCTCTTGCAAGTTTTGTTAACGTATGCAGTGTAACTTGCGTATTTTCAGAATCTTCCAGTCTGGAAATGGTTTGCTGAGTAGTGCCTATCATCTTTGCTAATCCCCCCTGGGTAACATGGCGCTCTTTTCTTAACTGCGCGATCTTATAGGCAATTTTCAGCATTAAAACCTCTTCATCATAGGCCTTTCGAAATCCGAGGCTTTTTTTATACTGCTCCTCTATGTGCTGGCTGACGGATTCCGGTGTTACTATCTTGTGTTTTTGATCTGTTTTTCTCATTTTTATCATCCCCTTTTAGGTAATCTTATTTTTCCTTCATCATATCTAATTTGAAAATCCAGCATCCTCATCTTTGCCTTCATCTTGTCCTTTTCAGGTATCTTATCCGTCTTTTTTACAAATCCATGCAATAACACTATATAATCTTTAAACATGTAAGCATACAGAACTCGGATATTATTCCATGCGAACTCTACTCTTATCTCATACAGATCTCTATCGATTTTATCTATAATAGGCCTTCTGGCCTCATGCCAATGTTTCTCTAAAAACTCTACCCTGGCTAATATTTTTGCTCTTGTCTTCTCATCAAAACCATCTATAAAATCTTTCGCGTATTTTCGGCCTTTTAAGTCCTCATAGTAAATAGCTCGCTTATCCACAATATCCCTTTTCCTATCTAAGTCAAGTATACACTATTTTAAATGTACTGTCAAGATATGTAGACACTTTTTTTAGTGTAGATGTCCCCTTATCTTTGTGCGGACTTCCTCACCGGTGCGCTCTATTTTCGGCTTTGTATTTTCCGAAATCTGGAGATACTTAAACGCTATTGCTTTTATTAAAAAACGGATTTTAAAAATATACAATTAGTTGTTTATCTATGCAATTTTATCCAATAATAAAAGAAATAGTCAGCAAAAGAAGTAAGCAGCAAAAAAATACCGCAGGCAATATAAAGAGTTACAATAAGCCAAAAAAATACTGGTTCTTTATCGCGATAGATCGTGGAATTAAAAAGAATGGGCGACCTTACCCACAAATTGAACTCTCTTTTCCTGATGCAATATATAGCGACTCCAAATACTATTATACTAAAAGAGAATAATGTAAGCCTGAGGCCTATCTGCATACTTACCTTAGTTAAGTTTCCAGGTATTTTTTATTTTCAATCATAGTTTACAAAAATAAGAAAATTATTCATTTTTTGGCTTCTCTATATTTTCTCCCGCCATAGAGAATCAGCCCAATGCCTATTATCAAACCTGCTATTACCCCAAAAATCGGACCAATAAATTTTGGGAAGGCAATAAAAGAAAGATACCCAAGAACTTGTATTAACACTGCCTGATTCATAGCTTTTTTATTTGGCATAATTTCCTCCTTTATTCATACTTTATCCCAGCCAAAACCATCTGCGTCAAGTATATCACAAAATGTTTTGAAGTAAAAGCCCGGAAAGAACTTCGGTAGTGCTAAAATCCGGTTAAATAGTAAAACTATTAAAATATTCGCTGATATAATTTTCGGCTTTGCCAAATCACACTTGCGTTACATTTTTGAATGTAACTTGACACCGGTTTTGACACCAGAAATGGCACT
>CAZIYU010000091.1:0-1915 GCA_964543595.1 uncultured Candidatus Saccharibacteria bacterium
TGAAGAAAAAGGTGTCAGGAACCTTTCTTTGGTCGTCCTCGCCTTCTTTCAGTGATTTCTAGCCCGAATTCCTTCATTACCTTGCCCGTCCAACTATTACCACCATACGGCTTCCCTCTTTTTATAGAATTTCTTATCATCTTTAATTCTTCTGTATCTTCACTACATGTAAGTGTTTTCTCATAATTCCTAGGCCAAGTAATACTTTTTGTTGCAAGTAATTTTTTCTGTTCTGGTGTACCAAATGATCTTTTGTAATAGCTTGACCATTTCCAGTCCTTAAGAGACTTTACCAATTTAGCTCGCAAGGGATTTCTCTCCACATAAGCTAACAGTGTCCAAAGATGTGCATCAGCTTCCACTAGAAATGATTTATACCGGCCTTGATATAAATGACCGCCACCTGTCGTTTTATTTTTTACATGCCATCTTTGAGTATGAGTAAGAGTTAACCAATGCATAAACTTTTTTATTTCACCTTCTGTTTCGGGATACAAAACAAAATGAAAATGGTTTGGCATTATGTTGTAAGATATCAATCTCATCTTAAACCTCTCCACTGCATCAAAAAGTATTTGCTCAAAATCATGATATTCCTTATCTGAATTAAAAATAGTCATCCGGGCGTTTGCTCTGTTTAATACATGATATACATATCCACCAACGTCTGTTCTTTGAGGTCTTCCCATTAAGTAATAGTAACATGTGGTTATTTCAAAAGAAAGGTTCCTGACACCTTTTTCCAATGAAAATTGCGGGGCCTACTCTTTTTTATATATTAAGATAATGTTATTATTAAAAAAGGTTTATTAATTTAATTATAAAAATATGAAAAAAATTATTGTAGGTCTCTTAATCGTAATAATTATTATTCTAGGAGTAATTGCTTTTGTCGAGTATGGTAAAAAACAAAAAATTGATAGTTTATCACAAGAAATTAACACTAGTATCTCAGTTGCCAGACAAAAAGGTAATGTTGCTATGGTAAAAGCAAATGTTAGTAGCTTAAGAGTGGAGGCCGAAATGATTTATGACAGGTCGGCAAGTAGCTACCTTTCATTATGTAAGAACGGGTTATTGAATGATTCAAATACTAAAATTAAATCTTCGCTGGATAAAATCTTAAGTTCTCTAGAGTATCAAAATCAGTCTGATATTAGTGTGAAGTGTTTTTCATCAGAGGGTCAATACGCTATCTCCGTTGTAGTAAATCCACCACAAGTTATTGAAAAATTAGCTTATTGTGTTGACCAAACTGGTTATGCTGGCAATGGTGTTGCTGATGATAAAACATTTCTCTGCATAAATAAATAATCATAAACCTACCTACATAAGGTCTATACCTCTAATATATACATCTCGTTTAGACTCTCTTTTATAAGATTGTGGCTAAATATTAGTTCTGAAAGTCACATAATGGTACTTTTTACCTCAAAATCTCCCTCACCAACACCAACTCCCCCAATATCTGGTTCGTATTTTGTTTTGTACTTAGACAAACTACTAAAAATCTGGTAGAGTGGGGGAAGAACGAATGGTACAAAATCACGAAAGGAGCCTCAGATGAATAGGCGCCCAAATAGACGAGTGAGACATTGCCAGGAACGAACAACTAACTCGAAAAAATGTGACGGAATGCTTGATTATGCTAACCCAGTTAGTTATGAAGGCAATCTGGTGATTATCTGTGATGTCTGCGGCCGGATCCACAGTCTGAAAGGAAAGATGATATACAGAAAAGACAAAGCAAGAGCCTTCTACAGCCGAGAGGGGGTTTATCACAGGAACCGCCATGGTGTAACTATTCTCTAGCTCACAACCCCCCGATGAAAATCGGGGGGTGTTTTCATTCCCTACTTTATTTCCCCTCCAATGCCATTTGTATTAAATGGTCCAAGAAAACAGGTAAAGAACA
>CAZIYU010000092.1:0-1905 GCA_964543595.1 uncultured Candidatus Saccharibacteria bacterium
AACCGCCGTATATTCCTTTTGCAGAGGAATGCCTTACCACTTGGCTACCAGGCCGTAGTCCAAAGGATAACATAATTAGATTATCTCATCAATTCTTTGACGATGCTTTTCACCGCGGTCAATATCAAAATGGAAAAAGGGCATTCGGCCGGTTTTGACTTTCTGATTCATAAAATCACGGAAATCACTTAATTGACGGCGGGCAAATTCTAGAGCAGCCTCCGCTTTATCATCTGGCAGAACCGTAAAAAGAATTGTTGCTTCCTTTGCTTCTTTAGATAATTTTACATCAGTGACGGTAATAAGCGAAGTACCATTACTTTCTCTTTGTAAGAAGGCTGCACCCCACTTCTGAATTTGGTCTTTTAATTTTTCATCTTTAAAGGTAGTAGCCATATTATTTTTGGATTATTTTAAAGGCTTCTAATTTATCTCCCGGGGCAGGATTAATCGCGCTTTGTAATTGACAGCCGAATTCTACTCCGGAGCGCACTTCGCTAACCTTTTCTTTTTGCTGTTGTAATTCTTTAATTTTACCACGCCCGACTTCAATATCATTACGCATAATTTTAATTTCATCACCGACTCTTATTTCACCATCCTCCACTCTCGCACCAATAATATTTCTGTCTTTAATAACGCTAAAGAATTTTAATACTTTAGCTTTGCCAGTCATTTCTTCCACATCAATCTTTGGAGTTTTAGCTTCAGCCATTTCCGCTAACCATTCGGTTAATTTATAGATAATATTAAAGATTTTAATCTGAACGCCCGATTTTTCTGCACTGGCTAAGGCCTGAGAGTTTCCTTTAACATTAAAACCTAAAATAAGGGAATCAGCTTTACCACCAAGCATCTGGATATCATTTTCTGTTATATCGCCTACTCCAAAATGGACTATTTTTACCTTCATTCTTTCGCTTTTTATTTTTTCTAATTCATGCTCAATTCCTTCAATTGAACCAGTGACATCGGCTTTAATTATAACATTTATGATTCCAGTATTTTCAGTCGTTTCTTCGTAAACACATTTATTAATAACTGGCTCCTGATAATTAGTAATATAGGCTAGGGCTTCTTCCTTACTGGCAAAAGTAAAAAATTTATTTCCGACTTGTGGTAAATTATCAAAACCGATAATTCTGATAGGGGAGGAAAAAGTGGCTTCGGTAATTTTTTCACCCATAAAATCTTCCATGATTCTGGTCGGAGCGATGGTCTTACCACAGGCCACAAACATACCACTTTTGAGAACACCATCCTTGATTACCATCGTGGCGGAGATACCTTTTTTCTTATCCATATTAGCCTCAATAATTACCCCTTCAGCCGCCTTATCTTTATTACCCCTTAATTCGGCCATTTCGGCCACCAAAAGCATTAAATCAAGCAGAGCATCCACCCCTTGGCCAAGTTTAGCGGAAATTGGCACAAAAGGCACTTCACCACCAAAACCTTCCAAGTAGATTTCATTTTCTGCTAAATTAGTTTTGGTTTTTTCTATATCGGCTCCTGGTTTATCGATTTTATTTATTGCCACGATCATTGGTGTCTGACTTTCGCGGATACAATGTAGAGCTTCAATGGTTTGCTTTTTTACACCGTCTTCAGCTGAGACGACCAGGACAGCAATGTCGGCTACACTGGCACCACGCTGGCGAATTTTGGCAAAACTTTCATGCCCGGGTGTATCCAAGAAGGTAATTTTTTTGCCATTATGAATAACTTCATAAGCGGAAACTTTTTGGGTAATACCGCCAGCTTCCTTATCTACAATATTTGTTTTTCTAATATAATCTAGGAGGGTACTTTTACCATGATCAATATGCCCCATGATACAAATCACGGGTGGACGCTCTATTTTTTTTTGTGCGTTCTTTTTTTCCATATTGAATTTTAAGAAGT
>CAZIYU010000093.1:0-1796 GCA_964543595.1 uncultured Candidatus Saccharibacteria bacterium
CTGCCTCCGTATGGCCCGCTCTTCGCAACACACCACCTTTTTTAGCTATAAGTGGGAAAATATGACCCGGCCGCCGAAGGTCTCCGGCAGTTGTAGCAGAATTTATTATGGCTTTCACCGTATCAGCTCTATCATAAGCCGAAATACCAGTGGAATTTTCTTTATAATCTACCGATACCGTAAAGGCCGTACCTATATGATCGGAACTTCTACCCACCATCAGTGGTAAATCCAGAGTAATGGCTCTTTCCTCAGTTATAGGGACACAAATAAGTCCTCGACCGTAAGCAGCCATAAAGCTTATAGCCTCAGGAGTCACCTTTTCAGCTCCCATTACCAAGTCTCCTTCATTTTCTCGGCCTTCATCATCAACTACGATAATCATTTTACCCTCTTCGATGTCGTTGATAGCTTCTTCAATTGTATTAATAAATTTTTTACTCATAAATTTTATTTCCTTTTATTTATAAAACTTTACATATAAACTTTCATGAACTAAATCCATATAACTTCAAACGCTCAATCGTTAAGCCTTTATTTGCTCCTCCTTCAGAAGAATTGTCAATACCTTTCATATCTAATAAAATTTTTTTTATATATTTTCCAATAATATCAGTCTCAATATTCATCGTATCACCCGAGACCCTATATTGTAGAGTCGTAGTTTTTAAAGTATGAGGTATTATTGAAACTGTAAAACTTTGGCTTCCTACGCTCTGCACTGTCAGACTTACACCATCTATAGCAACTGATCCCTTGGAAACTATATATTTCATTAACTCTTTAGAAGAGCTAATTTGAAAAATCATTGCGTTACCTTTCGAGTGATTTTTGATAATCCGCCCAGTACCATCTATATGACCCAAAACCATATGACCCCCGAGACGCCCATCAGCTTTTAAAGCCCTTTCCAAATTCACATATTGCCCTGCAAAAAATTTTTCTAGATTAGTACTTCTTAAGGTTTCGGGCATTACATCAGCAATAAACGCATCTTTTTGAATGTTTCTTGCAGTAAGACACACACCGTTCACTGCCACGCTCTCTCCAATTTTAAAATTCTCCAAAACCCTCTGACAGGAAATTTTTACAATAGCTCCCGTGGACAATTTAGTTAATTGAGAAATAATGCCCACTTCTTCAATAATTCCGGTAAACATAACTATCTCTCCTTTTTCAATCCATAAAATAAGCTTCTAACATAAGGTCATTACCTACTTGCTCAATAGACTGAAATCTAAATCGAGGAGCTTTTTTTAATTCATTAATAAAAAGGTCGCCTATAGAGCTCAATCCAGATTTACCGAGGAATATTGGTGCCAAAAATATTATAAGCTTATCTATAAGGCTTTCTTTTATTAAAGAAGCCAAAAGACGAGATCCACCTTCCACCAAAACACTGGTTATTTCCATATTTCCTAAAATCTCAAAGAGTTGAATCAAATTCACCTTCCCATCTTTAGCATTTGTCTCTATCACATCAAAACCTTTTGCTTTTAAAGTATTTATTTTTATCTTATCGGCTATATTTGTGGTAGCAATAATTACCTTTCCTTCGCTACACTTAAACATTCGAGCATCAAGAGGTATTTTTGCGGTTGAATCTATAATTATTCTTGTCTGGTTTTTTCTTTTACCCGGCAATCGACAGGTTAAAAGTGGGTCATCAGCCAACATTGTACCAATGCCCACCATAACAGCGTCATAGTAACCCCTGAGTTCATGGACTTTTACTCGAGCCGGTTCGCCGGTAATCCATTTAGACTCACCGGTAAAAAGAGCTATTTTACCATCAA
>CAZIYU010000094.1:0-1781 GCA_964543595.1 uncultured Candidatus Saccharibacteria bacterium
ATTAGCTTTAATGTTTTGGGGACTTAAGATGGTAAGTAGAGAAGAGATTAAATTTACCTCTACGCCGCTTAACTTTCCCACATTAAGTTTTATCGCTATTTGCGTCCTCTCCCTCATTTGGTCTAATAGTTTTTTTGTTAGTTTAAAAGAATTACCTCTTTTTTTAGCCGGTCCTTTATTATATTTTGTAATCACTAATAGTATTAACGATGAAAGGCAAATCAATCGTATTCTTGACATTTTACTCCTTGTCGGTGGCCTATTTGGTATCTATGGTATTTTACAATATAATGGGATAGATTTTTCTTTCTGGATTCGCAATATAGAAAGACAGCAGGTCTTTGGGCTTTTCGGTAATGTAAATTTTTTTGCTGAATATTTAATTGTTCCTCTTCCTATTGCCGTCTCCCTCTTCTTTGCCAGCCAAAATAAGTTTAAAAAAATCTTACTATTAATTGCTATCCTGGCTATGGGTACCAGCCTTATAGTCACCTTCACTCGCGGTTCATATCTGGGCTTTGGAGTTTCTTTAATTTTTATGTCCTTTCTTTTTCTAATCTCTCGGAGTAAAAATTTTATTAAAAATAATAAAAAAATCTTTATTATTGTCTTAGTGGCGGTAATTATAATAACCTTTTTATATGTAATTCCTTCTCCTTTAAATAAATCTGGTACAGTTATATCAAAGATAAAAGAAAGAGTTTCAATTACTCAGCTTATTAATGAATTTTCTTTTGGTCGGAGGACGGCCATTTACAAATTTACTACTCTGATGATTAAAGACCATCCATTACTTGGTTCTGGAATCGGAACCTTTAAATATAACACCTCAAGATATCAAGCTGAATTTTTTGCGCAGGGAGAGAATCGCTCTCTTTATCCTTCTGGTATTGCTTATGAAGCCCATAACGAATACTTACAACTTTGGGCAGAATTAGGAATAATTGGTCTGGGAATATTTATTTGGTTTATTATTAGTTACTTTAGGTTTGGACTAAAAATATTAAGGAAAATAAAAGATGAATATAGACAGGGGATAATAATTGGACTAATGGGAGCAGTGGTGGCAGTGTTGGTTGACAGCATTTTTGGTTTCCCCTTGCACTTACCCGCTACTATTGTTTTGTTCTGGTTAGCTTTAGGGCTTACTGTGGCAGTGGGATTAAAAGATGAGGTTAATGCCCAAGAAATTAAGATGATAAGGAAAAATTCTAATATCTCTCGATTTAAGCCTCTTTTATATATAGGAATTATCCTCTTCACTATTTTTCTTTGTGTGACTGTAACTCGTCCTTTTATAGCCAGAATATATTGGTATTATGGTTTTAAAGAGACTGAAAAAGAAAATTGGAATTGGCGTAAGGCTATTAAAATTTACGAGGAAGCTTTAAAGCGGGATCCCTATTTGGGAGAAATTTATTATGATATAGGAAAGATTTTAGAAACAAAAGAATTTTATGGTGTAGCTATGGAATATTTTGAGAAAGCGGAAAAATATACCGACCTTCCCAATTTGCCCTTAGATTTAGCTGTTATTTATTTGCAAAATGGTATGCTGGATGAAGCAGCGACTAAACTAAAGCAGGCTATTTCCTATCAAAGTGATGAAAAATCAATGCTTCCTTTATATGCCGGATTAGGAAATACATATTTACAGTTAGAAAGATATAAACCGGCAGAAATAGCTTTTAAAAACGCTTTAAAAATAAATCCTGATTTTGTTAATGCTCATTATGGTCTGGCTGGAGCTTATTTAAAGCAGAATCTATCCAACGAAGCTT
>CAZIYU010000095.1:0-1778 GCA_964543595.1 uncultured Candidatus Saccharibacteria bacterium
ATCAATATCATTTTCAATTATTTCTCGTACCTTCGTCGTATTTAAATCCATACCACTAACTGATTCCACTGACAGTAAAATATCACCTTGCTTCAAACCAGCTCTGTCCGCTGGTGAATCAGGCATAACACTGGTAATTACTACCTGACTGTCCTTAATATATTTGGAATAATCTGAAGCTTCCTCCCCAATCGGCGTTAAGGTGCCAAAGGTAAATGATAAGGAGATGAGAATCCAGGCAAAAATAATATTCATCCCCACACCAGCAATTAGAACGCAAATTTGTTTCCATTTCTTGGCATTCACAAAACTCCTGACGCTATCGGGCCCAGAAATAGAATCGTCATCAGGATTTTCCCCGTGAATTTTTACAAAACCCCCAAAGGGAATCAAATTCAGAGAATATTTTGTCTCTCCCCTAGTCCAGCTAAAGATTTTTGGTGGAAAGCCGATGGCAAATTCGTCTACCCGGATACCACTTTTCTTGGCTACCATAAAATGCCCCAATTCGTGGACAAAAATCAACACCGCCAGCACAACTAAGAATAATATTATGGTCATTTATTATTTTAATTAAAGCGATAATTATTTGATTTTAATATGTCTGGCCTGTGCAACAAGGAAAACCGAGGACTTTTAAAATTAAATAATTTGAGCTTTAATGAAGTTAAGCGCGAATAATTTAGATATTATATTAACCTGTTATTTCCTTTTCCTTCTTAGTAAAAGTTTCTTCCAAGGTAGCATTACCGGCATCCACCATTTTTTGCATATCGCCCTTGAAACGAAATTTATCATCCTCGCCCATTCCCCCCTCCTTTTCCTTAGCTTCAATTTCCTTGACGGTTTCATCTCGCACTCCGCGTAATGTTATTTTAGCCTGCTCATATTTTTCTTTGGCAATCTTTATGAGCATTTCTCGGCGTTCACTGGTCAATTCTGGAAAAAATACTCGCACGCCTTTTTCATCAGTTTTTAATGACACTCCTAGATTAGCAACAGTGATGGCTTTCTCGACGGCCTTTACCTGCGTCGCATCCCAAGGTGTCACTAAAAGTGACTTCGGATCAGCGATAGTCACGGAACCAACTTGATTTAATGGCAAGCGTTGACCATAGCTTTCCACCTGAATACCATCCAATAGCTGAGGTGAGGCCATACCAGTTCTAATGCCAGTATATTCTTTCTTCATCCAATCCTCTGTTTCCTTTATTTTATTCTTTAACTTTGTAAAATCGTATCCCATATTAAATTTATGAAATTTAGCTCCTAATAAATTAACACCTTAAGTATAACATATATTATTTAATATTAAATCCTCTAAAATATGTGAAATTTAAACGGGACAAGTTGTTATATTTTTTACAGAACCAGGGCTAGATGTTCCAAAATCACTTTCATGGATGGCGATTCATCATTAGCATAACTGATGGCTTTCTCTAAATCTTCCACGGCCAAAATATTAGCTCCCCGCCCCTTATCACCTTTCTGCACCTTCCAATTACGTTTAATCACTTTCTCCAAATTTTTTATAAAACTGACCGCATCAGACTTATTTAGCTTCTCATCTTTAATATCCTTAGTAATTCTAGTAACCATCTGTAGTCTTTTCCCAACTTTAGCCTCCAAAAATTCCTCGGCACTATTTAATTTAGCCTCTGATGCACCACCCTTACCAATAACTAATCTGGATCGTAAGGTGCCAAGTAATTCTATTCCTTCTGGTAAAATTAAGAAGAAAACGGTTTCCGCCTTTGGTTCCTCTAGTATTTTTAATA
>CAZIYU010000096.1:0-1758 GCA_964543595.1 uncultured Candidatus Saccharibacteria bacterium
TATTTAATCTTCGGCTTTGGTAGGAAGTCATTAGATCCGCACTGTGGGTTTCTCGATATTTATCTTGGCCCGGCATCCAAGTCTCCAAATCTAAATGTCGGTGATCTGGATCGCCTTGATCTCCAGTACAACAAATAACAATCCGATAAGATAAACCCAAGGCCTTCATTATATATTCTTGGATCGCAACCAAAAAATCTTGCTCCTGATAAGAATGCTCAGGCAGACAAAATGTCTCCATTTCTAATTTATCAAACTGATGAACCCGTAATATACCTCGAGTATCCTTACCCGCTGCTCCAGCTTCTCGACGAAAAGAAGTAGAATATCCCGCATAACGAATTGGTAATTTTTCAGCCGGAATAATTTCATCCATATGAATCGGACCAAGGGTATGCTCGGCACTACCAATTAGATATAAATCATCGGCTTCAGTATGATATCTTTCTTCTCTTGGTTCTAGTCTCGCCATTCGGTTCATTACGGCGGGCTTAATAAAAACTGGTGGGATAATAGGAACGAAAGGTTTGGGTGAAATATCTAAACCGGCGTCATTTTTAATTTTGGTTAAAGTATTTTCATCAGTTAAAAGACCGAGAACAAATTGGATTAAAGCAAATTGCATCAGAGCTAAATCCCCCTTCAAATAAGTAAAGCGTGGACCAGAAATATTTGAGGCTCTTTCACTGTCAATCAAATCAAGTTCTGCCCCGAGTTCCCAATGTTCCTTCGGTCTGAAATCAAACTTTGGTTTATCTCCGATTTCTCGTAACACCTTGTTTTCAGAATCGTCCTTGCCAATCGGCGTGTCAGCCGAAGGAATATTCGGTACAGCAATCATCAGAGTCATAAACTCTTTTTCTAAATCTGGTAATTTTGTTTCAATCAAGGAAACTTCTTTTTTGATGGCCGTTCCGGCTTCAATGTCTCTATTTTGAGCGGCAATATTTTTCTTCTGACCAAGTTCATCAAGCTTGCTCTTTAAAACCTTCCTTTCTTCATAGACAATTAAAAGCCGATCCAAATCTACTGGTTTAGAATATTTATTTTTGATCGCCGTTTCTATAATGTCTTTATTCTCCTTGATAAATTTTATATCTAACATATTTTTACTTTGCCTCGCCATAACTTTTAGTGACGGCGGGTATAATTAATCTTTATATCTCTATATAGTATAGGAAAAAAGGAAAATAAACAAATTGCCACAAAAAGTTATCCACAAGAAGAATATTGACCAGATTTATTGACAGGAATATACTAGTAATAACTGCTGGAGTGCGAATCAATAAGGATTCGCTAAACTCCGCAGAAGACGAAAGGTGGTTGGTATGACACGCATGAAGAGATCACACAGCCCCCCGAAGGCGAACGGCAGCAGCAAGGCGAAGATGAAGTCCGCAAAGAACGCGGCAACCACGGCGGTCTAGTGAAGCTAGGCCCTTCTCTCGGGCGGACATCTACGGATGTCCGCCCTCTTTTATTATTTTTTCCCAAAACAAAAATATAATGTTAGAATCGAGGGAGAATGAATCCCGTTCGAAGTCCTAAAGAGTTGATAACGGTGAGATGGTTGATTTATTAAGTACTCATATGAATTTATTAATCGTTAGTTATTAAGACTTCAAACGGGATGAAAAAACAACATATTATTGATCTAGAATTCCCTATCCGAGAATTAAATAAAAAAGAATTTCCATCGCAACTAATGGAAATTCCCCAACCGCCAGAAAAACTTTTTATCCGCGGAAACTTACCAAA
>CAZIYU010000097.1:0-1747 GCA_964543595.1 uncultured Candidatus Saccharibacteria bacterium
CCATAGAAAAAATAGGATATTTGCCCTATTTAAATTAAATAAAGATTTATTTATATTTATTTGTGTTTTATTTCTCTGTAAAAGATGTAATTATGGCGCGATCTGATTGGGCAGACGCAGTAAATTGTACCACTCGTTTAAGATTAGGCGCACATTTCGAAGGGGGTTTCGTGGGTACTGTTGAATTAAGCTTTAAATTAAATGAAGGTCATCCTGGTGTTGATAATGATCCGCTAAATCCATTATCCCGTGCTTTTCAAGTTCTTATGAAAGAAGGAAAGCCACACCAAGGCCATGCTCTCTGCTTCTACTTTGATGAAGAGAGGAGTTTGAAAAATATTTCTTCACTTGAATGGCTAGGAGTATTCGTTCTTTCGGCCGGGAAACGCATAATATTTTTCCCGGGGTTTTCACATTCACCCACTTGGATTAAAACAACAACCAACAGAAGCACATCGCCCAGAACGTTTTTTAACCTCGACCATATTAGTCTAGAGCCTCTTCGACAAAGTTGGCATTTTACCACTGCTAATTCTACTGATCATAAAAGAGGTGGTCGAGCACGAGATCTTGGTCAAGGTCGACTAAGCTGGTTTGGTCTTAGTGTAGCTTCAGAAAAAATCTTACGGCAAGTTTATTCAACTACCGTAGCCATTTTCCCATCACCACCATCAGATTTACACCGTAGAATTACTTATTTGTCCGATAAGCAGAAAGCAGCTCCTCATCATTTACTGCACTTGATGAATGGAAGCAAGGATAGATTTAAAAAAGGATTCCTTCACTTCTGCTTCACGGCAATTCCTAAAAAAGAATCAAACTATGAGGGACCGGTTTGGCTTATTCCAGCCGGATCACCAAATCTATCTCAGCCTTTTCCTAAAGCCACTCCTAATTTCCAAGTGCGTATCCATCGTATCCCGCTTCACGGGATGTATGATATTCAAATCTCTTGTATGTGGTTGCCAGGTGAATTGTCAGTGCCAAGCGTTTTGACAACCTGTTCTAGTTTATGAAGTCATCCTCAATTATTTATTGAAAAATCTATCATGACAAAATAAAATAGAGACAGATGTTCATGTTTAATAAATAGGCAAATTTATCAAATACCGTAGAAATAATAAATAGGGAAGATATAATAGGTCAATAATCCGGTAACTTTAAGATTATCATGGAAGAAAGAAGAGAGAAATAATAAAAGAGTGGATTGAGTCCGGAAGGATTGAAGATGCAAATAGATAAGTAAAAAATATTACTGGTAATTAGAAAAATATTATTAAAAATAAAAAGGAGGATTTCGAATTATGAAAAGGAAATTATTTTTTGTAGGTTTGGTTTTGATATTAGTTATGTTTTTAGTAGGTTGTAGCGGTGGTGGAACGGTAACGCCTTCGATAAATATAACTGGTAATTGGACAATGACTAATTCCAGTTCTTCGGGAGTTACTACAGCAAAATGCAACATCACTGATAATTCTGGCTCACTTACTATTTATAACTTTGATATTGTAGGTGATGAAAGCAAGGATTGGAATACAGGTTACGGAACTTTAAATGGCTCTACAATCTCTGCAAGTGTAAGCGGTAGTTACACTAATATTTATTATCAAACTGTATCGACTACGGTATATTTTGAAGGAATTATTAATTCCAGTGGTATCTATGGAACAGGAACTTGGATCCAAACTTTTAACGTGTCAGGCAATCTCTATTCTTATACGGGAACCACTATTTTTACTAAAGGTTA
>CAZIYU010000098.1:0-1684 GCA_964543595.1 uncultured Candidatus Saccharibacteria bacterium
CCAAATGATAAATCTCATCAGGTTTAATATTATAGATAAGATTGGTAAGCTGACCCGAATCACTCAAATCTCCATAATGTAAATGTAATTTTACCCCTCTTATATGAGGGTCTTTAAATATGGTCTATCCTACTGGTATTAAAGGTGCTGGCTCTTCTGATAATACCATGAACTTCGTATCCTTTAGAAAGCAGAAATTCTGCCAGATAGGAACCATCTTGGCCGGTAATACCGGTGATTAAAGCTTTTTTCATTATTATATTCTCTCCTTTATTTTATAATTTCTAAATGACTAAAATTATTATTACTTTCAATTCTTATATTTCAATTAAAATGCTTGATCCCCTCATCTATAAATACATGCCAACAAAATCTTGGACATTTTGATTTTTTAGACCTCCGGATCAGCTTGACTATAATCATTTTTTATTTATTTTTTGTTTTATTTCCCAATTCTCCCAAACAAATGGATGTTGATAAGTTAAATAATGTGTTTTTTGAAGTTTCTTTTGAATTTTAATCATCCTTTTTTCAGCATCCTCAACGAAATCGTGAAATTGAACTTATATATTTTTTATAAAACCTGTTTCAATCAAATGCTCTAGTAAATCATATTCACTACCTTCTATGTTAATTTTCATTAAGTCAACTTGCTTAATATTTTTTTCCCGAAGGAAATCGGCCATTTCTATTAATTGTATCTCTGTTTGTTTCTTGCCTTTTTTAAAGATAGAAGAGCTATTTTCCATTACCGAGATTTTAGTTCGCTCAGTTCTATTTGATAATCCAAATTTATAAATGAATATCTTATTATTTTTAGCAAATCTTTTTTCAATTTTATCAGCAAATTCTTTTACTGGTTCAAAGATATGCATCACACTGCAATATTTTGAGAATATTTCACTTGACCACTGACCCTTATATCCTCCTATATCAAATACGATAGAATTTTTGTCCAGATTATAATCTAAACGTAAAGTTTCGTCGCCTTTAATCTCAAACCATTGAACAACTCTTTTTTCTTGTGATTTCTGATAAATTATTTTTGAGATTTTAATACAAAGTTTAACTATTTTTGAGATAATCTTAGCTAGAAATTTTGATATATCCATTACGTTCTCCAATTATCTTTATTCTAGAGAAATATTTTTTAAATAATTTTTGTTTATTGTTGTACAACATAGCTACCTCCCACTTTAATAGAGGTCATCTTTTTCATATTAGCACTCTCTTAGTTTTATACCACTTAACCGTCACCTTCAATCCTTCCTCAAAATCCATATTGGCCCTAAAACCAAACTTTCGCTCTGCCCTACTGGTATCCAATCTCCTCCTGGGTTGTCCCCGTTAGGTTTACTGGTATCCCACCACCTAATCTTACCTTTAAATCCCACCAGCCTGGCAATTAATTCAGCTAAATCCTTAATGGATATTTCCAAACCAGCGCCCAGATTTACTGGGTTACTCTTATTGTATTTTTCGGTAGCCAGTAATATTCCCTCTGCTGCATCCTCTACATACAAGAATCCTCGCGTAGGTTTTCCCGTTCCCCAACAAACCACTTCATCTTTTCCTTCTTCTGCTGCTTATACAAACTTCTTTATTAAAGCTGGAATCACACAGGAACTACTGGGATTAAAATTATCTCTCGATCCGTATAGATTTAAAGGCAAAAGAAAGATGG
>CAZIYU010000099.1:0-1664 GCA_964543595.1 uncultured Candidatus Saccharibacteria bacterium
GGAGGCATTGTTTCCTCTGTTGACTGATAAGAAATAGCTTTCTTTAGTTTATCAACAGTATTCTTAAAAGCAATTTCTGCCTGTTCATATTTTTCGAGCTTCAGATAAGCATTTCCCAATTCAAAATACAAAGGAGCCATTTTTCTTTCTGTGGGCTGATAGGAAATGGCTTTCTTTAGCAAATTAATTGCATTATCTGTTTCGCTTTTGGCAATATAAATTGTAGCAATGTTTTGAGGCAAACCAGGTAAGTCTGTATATTTTTCAGCCTCCTTAAAACTCTTTAGTGCCGTATTGCCGAGCCCGCGCATCAAAAATGTTATTCCCAGGTCGTAGTAAAGAGCTCCCGAATATGGATCCCATTTTAGAGCGGACTCACCAATTTCGGTAGCTTTCTCCCAATTTTTATTTTGAAATTCTTTAAAACCGGAAAACCAGATTATATGTGCCATAAAAGGACGAAAGATAGTAACACATAAAAAGATTGCCAGAAGAATAATTACTATGTATAAAGCCGGTTTAAATTTATATATATTGTTTTTAGTTATAATTTTCTCTTTTGCTTTTAATTTTCCTTTTTCCCCAATATCTAACACCATAGTAAGCCCCATGAGTAACCAAAATAGAGATACATTGCTCGATAAATGTAGGGGAAACCAGAAAATACTATCCATTAAAAATGCTGCTACTGCCCCCATCAGACCAATCATTATCCCCTGCTTCTGTTCATCCTTTTCTCTTTTTAAATACCTTATTCCATAATTTAAATAAGTAACTATAATCCAGAGGAATATGGCAAGACCAATTATTCCCAGCTCAGCCCAGAGCTGGAGATATTCATTATGGGCTTTATTGGCCCAGCTATAACCATAGATAGAGCGATTATCTCCTTGTTCAAGAAATTTAGCTTGGTATCTAAGGGTATTATATTTATATGTTCCGATCCCTGAGCCAAGAATTGGACGTTCTTTAATCATCATCCCGGTAAATTTCCAGATAGGCATTCTTCCACCTGAAGTAAATTCATTTTTAAGAGTTTTTACGGAAATTCTCGCTTTGATTTGTGAAATAACACTACCCTTTTTGCTTAAGGGAGTGGGGATAATAAATAGAGAGGCAGCTATAATAATTAGAATTAATAGGAAAATAATAATTTTCTTATTTTCTTTGATAAAGTTTTTCCCTCTCGACAAAAGGGAAAGAAAGAACATAAAGAGTAAGGATAGTCCAAAAGCTGCATAAGAGCTACGGGAAAGGGTTACTATAAGGGTAGTTCCCATAAGTAAGATTCCAATCAAGAGCAGAATTTTTCTGTTTCTGTTTTTGGCTGCCATGAATAAGGGAATAGCAAGAGAGAGGGGAAGAATTATATATCCGGCAAAATAGCCCACATTACCAAAAAGACCAAAGATTTTATTTCTTCCGGCAACGGGAACCCAAAAAGAAAAATCAATATTATTAGACTGAAAAATACCGTATACGCCAAATGCCGCTCCTATGACAATCACTGTATTAATTATGCGGTTGACCTGCTTTTCGTCTCCTATATTATTTACAATTACAAAATAAAGTAGTGGTCCGGATAAGAAAAGAGGTAATTCTTTTAAACTGGTAAAGAAAGTATCTGACCATGCCAAAGAGAGTGTGCATATGGCTATGAAGCT
>CAZIYU010000100.1:0-1555 GCA_964543595.1 uncultured Candidatus Saccharibacteria bacterium
AATAGTCGGCGTGCCGGCATCGGATACCAAAGCCAGAGTTTTCCCCTCCTCAATTAATTTCAATATTTGTTCTACCTTAGGAGCATACAAAGGCCTAGCCTTTGGTAATCCAACAGACTCGGCCTTTGTATTCATTCCCGATTTCAAATTATCCGACGGATAACTAAAAGTCGGTGTAGAAATATTATATTTATTTAAAAGATTTTTCGTCACTCTAGTATCCTCACATAATATCAAATCCACCCCGCCTAAAATCCTTACGGCTCGGTAAGTTATATCCTCCATATTCCCAATGGGTGTACCCACCACATAGAATTTATTATTCATAATCTGATATTACCTTAAAATTCCCCAAAAACCAATACAATAAACACCTGACGACCGTCATCTATTTATTGTATGAAAAACTGAAAAAAGAAAGAACCCGCCATGCAGAGTTGGCTCTCCTCCTAGATTAGGAGGAGTGGCCTTCTTAGGCCGAGGTGGTGGAATTAGTACTCCCTCATACTCACCTGAGCATCTATCTTCTTCATCAAATCAATCACCACCGAAACCACAATTAAAAGAGCAGTACCACCAATAGCTAGTGATTGAATTCCAGTAATAGCGCGCATAGCTAGCGGAAGAACAGCAATCAAGCCGAGGAAAATAGCTCCCACTAAAGTAATGCGAGTTAAAACTTTGGCAATATATTCGGAAGTACTTTGACCCGGACGAACGCCAGGAATGAAAGCTCCGTTCTTCTGTAAATTTTCGGAAATAGCGTGTGGATCAAAAGTAACGGCGGTATAGAAATAAGTAAATAAGAAAACCAAAATAAAATAAAAGATAGAATAAAACCAACCATTCTTAAGTATGCCTAAAAGAACCGTGGAGACGGAATGAACTACACCGCTAGAAAAAGCCGTGGATAAATATTGAAAAATCATCTGAGGAAAAATCAAAATGGACAAAGCAAAGATAATCGGAATAACACCCGCTTGATTTACTCGAAGGGGCAAATAAGTGGAAACACCACCATAAACTTTATTTCCTCGCACTCGCTTAGCATAAGTCACTGGTATTGGCCGCTCCGCTTCCGTCACGACAACCACACCAAGAACCACCAGTAAAGCCACAATTACAAAAGCAATATATAAAGGAATTTGAGCTGGAGTAAAAGTAACTAGCATTTGAGCTAAATGCGTTGGCACTGCGGCCACGATACCAGCAAAGATAATCAGGGAGGTACCATTACCAATACCGAATTCCGTCATTAATTCTCCAATCCACATCAATAACATTGAACCGGCAATAATTACCATAATATTAGTAATCATACCGATGGAACCTAATTGCGACACCACACCAGATTTTTGTAATAATAAAAGGAAACCACCACCCTGCACTAAAGCCAAAGGAACAGTTAATAGTCTAGAATATTGAGTAAATTTGGCCCGGCCAGCCTCCCCTTCCTCTTGATACATTTCCTTCAATTTCGGAAAGATCATAGTTAAAAGTTGCATCACGATAGAAGCAGTAATATAAGGACCGACACCCAGCATCACGATGGAAA
>CAZIYU010000101.1:0-1548 GCA_964543595.1 uncultured Candidatus Saccharibacteria bacterium
ATCATAATACTGGTCATTTCTAGTTTGGTGTAAAACCACCAGGCACCGATTAGAGAAATTATAAAAACTGCCAATAATCTTTTTTTGGAAGATAAACCACCAGCTTTCTGATCATACCTTTCAGTGACACTAAAATAATCATCGACCAAACCAACTAGGGCGCCGACAATTAGGGTAAAGATTGGCAACCAGGTTTGATTTCGGCTAAGAAAGTTTAATTTAGTCATAATTGGACCATCAATTTGTGATGCTAAATAAATAAGTAAAATAGTTATTAAAGCGCTAGCCCAAATGATAATACCACCCATTCTTGGAGTTTTTATATTTTCATCATTATGCAGACCTTGAGTAATAGTGGCCATTCCTCCGTCAGTCGCGACGGCTACACTTTTTTTCTTCCACATTTTATTTTTATAGAGAAAATTACTGACGATCGGAGTGATCAATATTCCAATAATGAAGGCTAAAGTGGTAGGAATAAATATTTTTACTATATCCATAAAATTAATTTGTTATTTTTACATTATTAATAAGTGATAATGAATCAGAAAAATTATCCTCTGCCCCCAAAACGATATTTACCAAAGAGACATCATTAAATATTTCAGTCAGCAGAACCAGATTTTTTTGAGAGAAATCTGTGCTGCCAGTTTTTCCACCAATTATTCTGAATTGTAAATTTTTATTATTGAGTAATTTATTAGTGGCTGTTACTATTTTACAGTAATTATTTATATCGCAAAAGTTATATTCCGTTTGAAGGCCAACTCTTAATATTTGTGGATAATTATTTTTTATATATATCAATAGCGATGCTAGATCATTAGCAGTGGAAACATTCATTGCTTCAGTTGGTTCAGCGGGATCTAAACCTGTGACATTAACGTAGCTGGTTTGTGTTAGACCTAGGGCTCTAGCCTTGTCATTCATTTTTTTAATAAAATTATCCGTGCCGAGGGCACTAGAAAGTAAACGCGCCGAATCATTATCAGATGAGACTAAAGCATTATTAAGTAATTCCCAAGCCGTGTAAATTCTATCAGTCTCTAAAACGAAGGCACTTTCTTCCTGGCCGATATAATCAATGGTAGCTTGAATGTTTGTATCTAAATTAATATTCTCTAGAGTAATAATGGCAACCATTAATTTAGTGACACTAGCAATGGGTAATGTTAGATTAGAATTCTTTTCAGCTAATATTTTTTTACTGTCATTATCCCCTATAGCTATGGTCAAAAAAGATTTAGCCTTTATGTCTGGTAAAGGATCATTGCTCTCATTAATTCTATTCATTTTTTCCGCATACTCTTTCTCGATTTTTTGTCTGATCACTTCATTCCGTAGATTATCGGTTCTAGTCCTGTTAATTACACCAATATAATAAAATAGGCTACCAATCAGCATAAATAAAAAAAGAACCGTCAATACTGCCAAAAATTTTTGTTTTTTTTCTGCTTCCGGTGTCATTATTGATTTTCTATATTATTTTCATCAACAGACTCCAAGGATTCTAGGGGCTTATTTTCAGTTAAATTCTGTTCAAATTCT